>CAJJCK010000198.1 GCA_905182675.1 uncultured Cryomorphaceae bacterium
GGTCAGTTAGAAGGTGAATTAGGGGCTATGGGGCTGGGGAAAGTGTACACTTTCGGACCTACATTCCGTGCTGAAAATTCAAACACTACAAGGCATTTAGCTGAATTTTGGATGGTTGAGCCAGAGATGGCTTTCCATGATTTGGAAATGAATATTGATCTTGCTGAAGACTTTTTAAAACATACACTTTCCTATGTGCTCGAGCATTGTCGCGCTGATCTTGAATTCTTAGATGCCCGTTTTGAAGACGAGCAGAAAGGAAAGCCAACGATCGAACGTGCAGAACAGGGCCTAATAGAAAAACTGGAGTCCGTCGTCAACAACAATTTCATACGATTGAGCTATACAGAAGCAATCGAAATATTAAGAAACAGCAAGCCGAATAAGAAGAAGAAATTCAAATATCCTATTACAGATTGGGGCATTGATTTACAAAGTGAACACGAGCGATTTCTTGTAGAAAAGCATTTTAAGGCGCCCGTAGTGATCTATGATTACCCAGCAAATATTAAAGCCTTCTACATGCGCCTCAATGATGATGGCAAGACTGTGCGGGCTATGGATGTTTTATTTCCTGGTATAGGAGAAATAGCCGGTGGTTCTCAGCGCGAGGAACGCTACGATGTACTAAAAGAGAAAGTAGCAGCGGTAGGTATTCCAGAAGAAGAGCTTTGGTGGTACTTAGAGACGCGGAAGTTTGGTACTTGCATTCACAGTGGATTCGGACTCGGTTTTGAACGACTTGTTTTGTTCGCTACTGGTATGGGTAATATACGAGATGTGATTCCTTTCCCAAGGACACCAGGAAGCGCAAATTTTTAACCTCAAAACGCGTAGTCTACTTATATCATGTTAAAGCAGTCTCTTGCACATAAACTTCAACAGAAGTTGAGTCCTCAACAGATTCAGTTGATGAAGCTTGTGCAGTTGCCAACGCAAAGTCTTGAAGCTCGGATAAAGGAAGAGCTTGAAGAAAACCCAGCCCTGGCTGAAGGTTTAGATAAAGTTGAAGACACTTTTGAAAACGATCCAAACGAAGAACGTGAGGTTCGAGATAGCATGGAGGAAATCAACTGGGATGATTACATTCCTGATGATGAAACCCCTGAATACAGAACAAAGACAAACAATTACAGCGCAGACGATGAGCTCTACGAGTCACCCGTTGTGGTAAGTGAAAGTTTTCATGAGAGTCTAATCTCACAGCTTCATTTACGTAATCTAAATGATGAAGATTTAGACCTTTGCATCTACCTCGTAGGGACGATTGACGATGATGGTCTATTACGAAGGTCCCTAGAAGATATTGTAGACGACTTGGCCTTTTCTCAAGGTGTTTTCACAGACGAATCTACATTAGATAGGCTGCTTCAAGTGATCCAAGATCTGGACCCCGCTGGGGTTGGTGCTCGTGATTTGCAAGAGTGCTTACTGATACAATTGGAACGCAAAACTCCCTCTCTTAAGGTAAATCTAGCTATTTCTATACTCGACCAATACTTTGATGTTTTTGTAAAACGTCATTATCAAAAACTCATGGATAGGCTGGGAATAGATGAGGAGGGATTGCGAGAAGCTATTGAAGAAATAGGCCGATTAAACCCAAAACCGGGAGGGTCTTCGAACATGAGTCGACCAACAGAAAATGTCATTCCAGATTATAATCTGCAAATTGTAGATGACGAATTACAGCTGTCCCTGAACGGTAAAAATGCTCCGGAACTTAGCTTAAGTGGTAAGTATCGCGAGATGCTTGAGCATTATAAAGCAAGCACTGAGAAAAACAAATCAGAGAAGGAAGCGGCACTTTTCGTGAAGCAAAAACTCGACAGTGCAAAGTGGTTTATTGACGCCATTGTTCAGCGGCAACAGACCTTGATGCTCACCATGAGTTGCATCCTAAATTACCAAGAGGAATATTTTTTAACCGGCGATGAGCGTAAGCTTAGGCCTATGATATTAAAAGATATTGCTGAAGAAATTGGAATGGACATTTCGACTGTCTCACGTGTCGCATCAAACAAATACATACAAACGCCCTACGGAACCTTCTTAATTAAGCGATTCTTCTCAGAGTCTATGACAAACTCAGATGGGGAAGAAGTCAGTACCCGAGAGATCAAGAAAATTCTGGAAGATGTCGTAAGCGAAGAAAACAAACGTAAGCCATTAACTGATGAAGCGCTGGCTAATATTCTAAAGGAAAAGGGCTACCCTATCGCCCGCAGAACAGTGGCTAAATACAGAGAACAACTCGATATCCCCGTAGCGAGAATGAGAAAAGAACTTTAGGTTGAGGTTAGGTCCTAAACATATTACCGCTCAAGTAATAAGCTATCTATTCCACCCCGGAATTCTCCCAACCGTTGGGGTGGTGTATATTTTATTCGTTGTTCCTCAGGTGATCGACTTTTCTATTGTTTTTAGAGTTACCTCAATAGTCTTTCTCGGAACATATGTTGGGCCCTTGCTCGGAACGCTTTTACTACGATGGACAGGTATTATTTCCAGCATTCACCTTGTCAAAAGGGAAGAACGTATCTATCCTTATCTGACCGCTGCGGCAAGTATGCTCGCGACGGCAAACTTCTTAGCCCGCAGTGGAGTACCTTTAGAAGTTACCTACAGTGTGTTCGCGAGTGCCATTGTTGTTTTTGCCTCTACCATTGCATTGCCTTTTTTCAAAAGTAGCGCTCATATGGCAGGCATCGCTGGATTTATAGCTTTGTATGTTAGACTATTTGACTTTTACAATCAAGGTAGTCTACTGGTTGTCATTACATTAGCTTCCTGTGCAGGCGCTGTTGGATGGGCGAGGGTTTATTTAAAGCGTCATACGTTGTTCGAGGTTTTCTCGGGCTCAATCATTGGCTTTTGCGCCCTGTACCTGCTCGTATCTAAATAGGACGATTCGTTCGCTCATTATAGTTGCTTAACTGGCGAGATTTGCGGATATTTATAATCTAGGTCAAAACCATTAGCACACATACCCATGAAGAACTTTTTAAAAATCATACTTTTTGCTGCTGCATTCGTCGGAATGTCAAACACAGTAGAAGCTTCTCACCTTGCTGGTGGTGATATTCAGTACGAATACATCAGCTCGACAGGTGGCACACATAAATATAAAGTCATCGCTAGACTCTATCGCGATGCAACGGGAATCGGCATGCCTGGCTCAATAACAGTCTATGCGTGTTCCGCTAATTACTCAACGGCTTCTACGACCTGTACCCAACAAACTGGTTCGGGATTGGTAGCGCCAACTTTATTTGACTGTGTATCTGCGGCAAACGCAGGTGTTACCATTGAGGTTTACATCTACGAAGGGGAAATAACATTGGGTGGAAATGCACCAGATTGGACATTTGCTTGGTCTAGTTGTTGTCGGAATCCTGCGGTAGATAATATCACCAATCCTTCTTCGCAAGGTTTTTATATTGAGGCAAAGCTGAACAATCAGATTGGTCAAAACACCTCGCCTGAGTTTGTTTCTGAGCCCGTTCGAGCGTTTTGTACAGGACGCACATTTAACTGGAAGCAAAGTGCTATTGAGCCTGATGGTGATTCATTATTTTATCGTTTAGACTACGTGAAAGGTGGAAACTCAGGTAGTTGTGCCGGCACAAATCTTGCCTATGCTACGGGTTGGACTTATGACCAGCCGATAACAACCTCTCCTATTAATTCAATGACCATGAATTCTACGACTGGTTTGATTTCCTTCACACCATCTGCGGTCGAGATTGATGTCATGGCCGTATCTATTGATGAGTACAGATATGATTCAACTTTATACGTGTGGAGAAAAATTGGTGAAGTTAACCGTGATATGCAGATCGCAATTGCTTCTGCTTGTACGCCATTAGCACAAGCTGGTGTGCAGTTAGACTACCAATCACCTGGTATCTATCCTGATCCTGACAACGGTCTACCTACGGTTGACTACACTTGTCTGGACACCATCGTGACCATGAAATTTAAAGTGAAGTTAGATTGTAGCTCTATCTCACCAGACGGAACAGATTTCCGTTTGACCAAGCCAGATGGTCAGCCATTGGCGATCAAGTCACTTTCTGCGAATTGTGATAACAACAATGAAGCAACCGAAATGACAGTCACGCTGTACAAACCACTTTCTAAAAACGGAAAGTACTTCTTGTACTCTAAGACAGGGAATGACGGAAATACACTTTTAAATAAGTGTGGCTTCCCAATGAATGAGTTTGATACTATTCAACTGAATGTTCAGGGTTGTTTTAACGCTGTATACGACTTAGAAAACGTGAGTATTGAAAACGATCAAAATCCAGTGGTCGAATGGAGTGCGGATACTTCATCCTATCCAAATTACCTATTCCAAGAGTGGCAAATTTTCCGTAAAGATCCTGGAGCAACTACCTATAATAAAGTGGGTACGGTGTTTAACCAATACAAATATGACTTTAAGGATAATCAAATTGGTTTTATCAAAGTTGACCAAGACAGTTACGACTACCGTGTTAACATGAAACTTAATGATGATCTACAGGGAAATACCAGCGACGCACACAGTATATTACTAGAACGTGATAATGGTGTTGTACCTATCGTAGATCCTGATACGAATGCTATCAACCTCCAGTGGAACACCTATAACGCTTGGCCAGTGGATAGCTATGCAGTTGTTCTGCAAGAAAAAATAGCAGGAACATGGATGACAGAGTTCGTTCATGATCATGTTGGATCTCCACAAAACCCTGTGGTTGCTCCAGATACTACGTACCAAATGTTCGTTGAATTACTGCCCGGTGAATACCGTGTTTGTATTCGCACTTTAAATCCTTTGGACACACAGTACATGGCGTACTCCAACTGCTTGCCTATTATTGTCACTACTCCACCGGTTCCTGATACTGTTGTAGTACCAAACTTCATTACTCCAAATTCAGACAATATCAATGATGAATTTATCATCAGGTTTGTTGAAGATTATGAGGATCTAAGTCGTGTGAACATCTTCAACAGATGGGGAGATCGCGTATGGCAAAGTGAACGATTATACGACAATTCTACACCTTGGAGAGGTACCAATCAAAACGGTGCTAAACTAGCTGATGGTGTCTATTTCTATACCATTGAACTTGAAAATGCGGCCGACAATTATGAATATGTTGTCACCGGTAGCGTCACCATATTAGACGCTCAATAACGCATAAAATAACACGCTCTTAATACGAGAACTCGGGCCCGATTCCTCCCCAAGGAATCGGGCCTTTTTTTATAACTGTCAGATGGCATCAAACAGTACCCATATTCAAAATTTGCTAAAGTCCCTCCCTCACAGTCCAGGGGTCTATCAGCATATTGATAAAGATGGTGGCATTCTGTACATCGGTAAAGCCAAAGATTTAAAAAAGAGAGTGAGCTCCTACTTCAGCAAAAGCGTTACAAGCGCGCGCATAGCTGTGATGGTCAAAAAAATCGTAGACATTCGAACCATCCTCACTGATTCTGAAGGGGACGCACTACTTCTTGAGAATAACCTGATCAAAGAGCATCAACCACGCTATAACATCAACCTTAAGGACGATAAGACCTATCCTTATATCACCATTAAAAATGAGCGGTTTCCCCGAATTTTCGGCATCCGTAACGTAGTGAGAGATGGTAGTGAATATTACGGACCATATCCTTCGATTAAGAGCATGAAAGCGGTGCTCGAACTAATCAACCAAATGTATCCAACAAGGACGTGTAAGTACGTGCTCAGTGAGGATAATATTGAAAAACGGAAGTACAAATTATGTCTTGAATATCATATTGGGAACTGCAAAGGTCCTTGTGAAGATCTACAAGAAGAAGAGAACTACAATGCAGACATAGACGCTGCAAGAAAGATCATTAAAGGTCAATTAGGTGAAGTGAAAAAGCACCTCAAACAAACCATGAATGACCATGCTGGAGCTCTGGAGTTTGAAGAGGCTCAACGCTACAAAGAGAAGCTCGAGGCACTAGAGAAATATGCAGCAAAGAGTACCGTCGTTGGATACAGCATGACCAACATAGATGTCTTTAGCGTAAGTATGGATACGGAGTATGGTTATGTCAACTACTTGAAGATTATTGAAGGTGCCATAGTTCAGAGTTACACGGTAGAAATGAAAAAGAAGCTGGAAGAAGATCCAGAAGACTTTTTGCACATCGCTATTCCAAAGATTAGAGATTTGTTTGGATCCACTTCCAAGCGGGTTTTCACATCACATCAAGTGAAATTCGAACTAGAAGGCGTAGCATTTGGGGTTCCTCAGATTGGAGAAAAACGAAAGCTGGTAGAATTGAGCCTTAAAAATGCCATGTACTTTCGTCAGGAAAAGCTGAAAAACATTCAAATAGTCGATCCTGAAAGACATGTGAAGCGTATCATGACTCAAATGAAGGCGGATTTAAGAATGCCCGTCGAACCCCGTCATCTAGAATGTTTTGACAATTCTAACATGCAGGGAACCAATCCAGCGAGTGCCTGTGTCGTCTTCAAAAACGGCAAGCCGTCTAAGAAAGATTACCGCAAATTCAATATTAAGACTGTAGAGGGGCCTGATGATTACGCAAGCATGGAAGAGGTCGTTTATAGACGTTACAAGCGGCTGCAGGAGGAAGGAGAACCACTGCCAAACTTAATCGTGATTGACGGAGGGAAAGGTCAGTTAGGCGCCGCACTAAAAGCACTTGAACTATTAGGGCTACGCGGCAAGATTACCATCATTGGAATCGCCAAAAGACTGGAAGAATTGTATTTTCCTGGCGACCCCTATCCGTTGCACCTAGACAAGCGTAGCGAATCTTTGAAGATCATTCAACAAGCTCGAGACGAGGCACACAGGTTCAGTTTAAGCCACCATAGAGACTTAAGAAGTAAAGTTGCTTACAAGAGTGCTTTGGATGATATAAAGGGAATTGGCCCAGAAAGCATAAAGCTATTAATGAGACAATTCAAGAGTGTTAAAAACGTAAAATCTGCTACACCGGAGGAACTAGAGGCATGCCTTGGCTTACGTAAGTCAAAGGTGTTACTAAACCACTTTAATACGATTGAACAACCGGGGACTTAGTCCTCTTTAACGAGGTAGGTTTGCCAGCTGGCATGGAAAAAAAGAACCGCCGTTTCGTCGCGTTCATTGAAGTACTGTATCATACGCGCTACCGTCGTAACAATCTCCTTAGCCTTCTCAACACGCTCCTTTAATATTAGATCAATACTGTCAATAT
>CAJJCK010000199.1 GCA_905182675.1 uncultured Cryomorphaceae bacterium
TTATACCAAATGAAATAATTAACGAGGTAAGCACCGTTCTTAACGGAGAGGCTTTTATGGCTGTCCATGAGAGGGATATGGTTTCTTTAAAAGCGCGTTGGTTCATTCATTGATAGTTAGGGATAAAGCCAAATTTAGCAATTACTTTTACGCTATGGCAGTGAATCCGAAACATACCATTGGCTTTTTAGCAGGAGGTTACAGAAATGTAGCTCAAATCAAAGGTGTCTCCATTCCCGAACCATCGCATTCCGAACCTAGAGATAAAGCGAGTTCCTTACTTGTAGGTTGGGATGCAGCGGATTGGGAGGTTATTAAGCCGTTGATGCGAGAGGGTAAGATGCCCGTTTTTACAGAATTTAATCATGGATCAGTCCAAGCCAATTTAGCAACATTAGACCCGCCTATCTCACCCATGTTATGGTCTTCCGTTGCGACAAGTACATGGCCTTCAGCTCATGGTATTCATGGATTTACAGAGATAAGTGATGGAAAGGTACGAGCGGTACGAGGCAGTTCATTAAGGCAGCCTACTTTTTGGGAATACCTAGAAGATCATGAAGTTCCCGTTTCCACCGTTGGCTGGTGGCCTTCTCATCCTGCAGAATCAAGTAGATGGGGTGGTTTGCGAATATCAAACCTTGCTACTAGTGAAGATGTAAAGTGGATTGTTGACGGTGTTTCACCCATTTCTCATCAAAAAATACTGGCATCTTTGATTCTGCAACCGGAAGATTTGAATCCAAGTATCATAGCGTCATTCTTTCCAAATCAAGATTTAGACAGTTCAGACGATGTTGTGCGAAGCGTTCTTAAAATAACACTGCATGCCATAAATGTACATACGATGGCCACCTATGCATTAGACCATTGTAAGGGAGGTCATGTTAGTGTTTACTATGACGCCTTGGATCACTTCAAGCACCTTGGTATGAAATATATGCCACCAATGCTAAAGGGTATAAATGAACAGGATTTTAACCGCTATAGATCCATAATTGAATCAGCATACCGTTTACATGATCTATTCCTAGGCCAGCTTTTAGGTGGGCTTCATGAAGATGGTCACGCGATTGTGATGAGTGATCATGGTTTTAAAAATGGCTTGGATCGCTTTGCGGTATTACCTAATCACGCCGGTGCACCAGCGTTGGAACATAGACATTATGGTGTATTTGCTGCCAGAGGTCCTCGTTTCAAAACTGAGTTGCCACCAAGCGGTATGAATCTTTTGGACGTTGCCCCTGTGGTATTAGCTATGTATGGCTTGGTCAAGCCAATCTCCATGCAAGGACTTGTTCCACCGGGCATGATGGAAGAACCTAATCGCATTATAGAAAGTTTATCGGTATCGCCATCTAATCACCATGAATCTGTGGAAGGTGACTCTGTTTTATTAGAGGCGCTGGTTACATTGGGTTATTTAGAAGAAAAACACCTCATTAACAACGAGGGTCGATTGCTTGAAAATATTTATTACCTCGCGAGAAGTCTCAGAGCTGAAGGGAGGTCGGAACGAGCATGGCAGGTTTTATCAGGATTAAATATTGGCATAGATTCTCCCTTGCGTTACCAACAATTGGCAGCTTCCTTGCTTGCGGATTCTGGTCAGTACGAAGAGCTAGATAAATTGCTGTCCGGTATTCAGGAATTTCCAGAAATGCTCATTTGGGAATATTATAAATCTCTCATTCAGATATATAGGGGCTCAACATTATCCATTCCAGTGGGTCTATTTGAAACAGAAGAAAGTCATGAGTTGGTGCTATGGGGCAAGCTATTTAGCAAGGCAGATAGGTTGGACGACCTTCGGAAACTTTTAGCAGGAAAAACACTCCATATTCCTGATACCTTGAATTTGAGACTTAAAATTGAGTTAGCGGAAAATAGATGGGAAGAAGCCTTAGAAACAGCACTAGAAAGTACCGCGCTAAGATATCATCAGCCAAATATTCATGGAGCTCTTGCTGTGATCTTTAAAAAGCTAAACATGCCAAGTGAATCACATTCAGCAACGGCGGTACAACTTAAGATGATGGGAATGCAGCATGATGAGGCTCCATTGTTTATAGTTTCCGGACCTCCGCGCAGTGGAACTTCGATGGCAATGCAACTCATGGCGTCGGCTGGCGTCGACTTGGTTACTGATAATGACAGGCAAAAGGACCAGTTTAATGCCCGCGGATACTTTGAACATAATAAAGTGAAAGATTGGGATTTAGATGAGAATTGGTTGACTTTACAGCGAGGTAAAGCAATCAAAATAGTCGAACCATTGCTACTCAGTGCTCCATTGCCTAGGGGGTTAAAAGTGATCGTCTGCATGCGCAGGTCTATAGGTTCCATGCTTAAGAGTCAACGTTACATGAGTGGAAGAGAGTCCGCTCCACTGGGCTGGGATGAACAGCAACTATGGCTGGATTACCAAGAAAAAACTAGGGTACAAATGTCCATGGATCCGCATACCGTTTTGATAGAATTAGATTTCGAAGAGATCATTCAAGCCGTTGAAACGAACAACCTAGGTCATTCCTTACAGGCGGCTTTTAAAGAGTTATCTAAATACACTCCTAATGCCGTTGATATTTCTGTATTGAAAGCTGTTGTTGAACCCCAGCTGCGTAGGTTTTAGGAGTATATTTGCGCTATGAGTACAACACAATCTAACAAGATCAAGCAATACATGGCGACGGCCGCTGCCCTATTAGGAGCAACTGCAGTTCAGGCACAAACTCAATATCTATATACGGACATCGATGACTCCACTGTTGTTGATGGTGTTTTTGAATTAGATTTAGATGGTGATACTATTGTAGACTTTACTATTGAGCACGTTCTTCTTGGTGGCCAATTGTCAAACGTCAACGCGATACTTCTCCGCCCTGGCGATAGTATTGGAGGCAACCTAGCGATGGGTACAGGTCAAAATGGCTTTTCATATGTGGAAAATGTGGTTCCAGGTACCGCACTAAATTCAAGTGCAACCTTTACCGGAATTAGTAATAATACGGATATTGGATATCTGGCGTTTCGCGTAGATGGAGTTGCGTATCCTAATTCCAATTGGGCTGGTCCTGTGACTGATGGGTATTTAGGATTGCGCATCCTGAAAGATGATACAGCTTGTTTTGGTTGGTTGCGTTTAGACGTAGCTGATAGTGCTAAAAGTTTCACCATTAAGGATTGGAGTTTTAATCCAAATAAGGACAGTTCACATACGGTAGCATTTGAACTGCTCGACGTGATGGAAACTGTGTTGAAGGACTTGAAGATTTCGCAATCTAATGGATTACTCCAAGTCTCTTTAGGTCAGGAGCTTCCGCTGAGTATTTATGATGCGTCAGGAAGATTAATGACCAAGACCTCACCAGAATTTGAGCAACGTGTTTCTACATTGGGTTGGAGTTCGGGAATGTACATAATTCGAATCGAAGGTTCTAATTGGTACCATAATGTCAAAATTTGGATTGACTAATTCGTTATTTCACACGCTTAGTTTTAAGGAATCAATAAGGCAGGGGGTCTATTTTTGCGAATATAGCAACATAAACCCTCTAATGTTATATTTCAACTAAATCCAGTTGGAGTGAAGCCTAATTATGTGGTAAATTTGCATCACTTTAAAAAAGAAAAATTCTTCTACTATGACCTTTGATATAGAGATGATCCGTAAGGTATATGAGCGTTTTCCGGAACGTATTCAGGCAGCACGTCATGCTGTAGGCAAGCCATTAACCTTATCAGAAAAGATACTTTACGCTCACCTATGGGAAGGCGATGCTCAGGGCGCATACGAACGTGGCAATAGCTATGTTGACTTTGCCCCAGACAGAGTTGCTATGCAGGATGCAACAGCTCAAATGGCTCTTTTGCAATTCATGCAAGCAGGGAAGGATAAGGTTGCTGTTCCTTCTACAGCACATGCGGATCATTTGATTCAAGCTAGAATTGGTGCAGATAAAGATTTACAAGATGGAATTAACAAGAACAATGAAGTGTTCAACTTCTTGTCATCTGTATGTACAAAATATGGTATTGGTTTTTGGAAGCCAGGCGCTGGTATTATTCATCAAGTAGTCTTGGAGAATTACGCTTTTCCAGGCGGAATGATGATAGGTACTGATTCACATACTGTAAATGCTGGTGGTCTAGGAATGGTCGCCATAGGTGTAGGTGGTGCTGATGCTGTGGATGTAATGGCAGGCATGGCATGGGAATTAAAATTCCCTAAGCTGATTGGAATCAAATTGACTGGTCGCTTGAATGGATGGACATCTGCAAAGGATGTGATCTTAAAGGTTGCAGGTATTCTAACGGTAAAGGGTGGCACTGGCTGCATTGTAGAATATTTTGGTGAGGGTGCTCAAAGCTTAAGTGCTACGGGGAAAGGAACCATTTGTAATATGGGTGCTGAGATTGGAGCAACGACTTCAACTTTCGGATACGATGATTCCATGCGCCGTTATTTATCGGCTACAGGCCGTCAAGATGTTGTGGATGCGGCAGATAAAGTGGCTGATCATTTAACGGGTGATGCAGAAGTTTATGCAAATCCAGAGCAGTATTTTGACCAAGTTATTGAGATCAATTTAGACGAGTTGACTCCCCACATTAATGGACCTTTTACACCTGATTTAGCTACTCCTGTGGCAGAAATGAAGGATAAGGCAGCAGCAAATGATTGGCCAACAGATATTGAGTGGGCTTTGATAGGATCGTGTACGAATTCATCGTACGAGGATTTATCTCGCGCGGCATCTATTGTGGCTGATGCTGTAGAGAAAGGACTACAGCCTAAAGCTATTTTAGGTATTAACCCTGGTTCTGAACAAGTACGGTTTACCGCAGAACGCGATGGTCTGATGGACACGTTCAATAAATTGACAGGTACTCGAATTTTCACGAATGCTTGTGGACCATGTATTGGGCAATGGGCACGTGAAGGAGCTGAGAAACAAGAGAAAAATTCTATCGTGCATTCGTTTAACAGAAACTTTGCGAAGCGTGCGGATGGAAACCCAAACACGCATGCCTTTGTAACTTCTCCTGAAATGGTTGCAGCGATAGCAATATCAGGAAAATTGGATTTCAACCCAATTACAGACACACTAACTAACATTCATGGCCAAGAGGTCAAGCTTATTGAGCCTACTGGTCATGAGTGACCATCTTCAGGCTTTGCAGTTCAAGACAATGGTTATCAAGCACCAGCGGAAGACGGCGCTACTATAGACGTAGTGGTGAGTCCGGATTCTCAGCGTTTGCAGTTGTTGTCACCCTTCGCTCCATGGGATGGCCGTAATATTACGGGCGCTAAGTTGCTGATTAAGGCTTTCGGTAAGTGTACAACAGATCATATCTCAATGGCTGGTCCATGGTTACGTTACCGTGGTCATTTAGACAATATCTCTAATAATTGTTTGATTGGTGCAGTAAATGCCTACACCAAAGAAACAAATGCTGTGACGAGTCAATTAACTGGAGAAGTAAACGAGGTGCCAACTATTGCCCGTTCTTACAAGTCTGCAGGTGTACCTACAATTGTGGTTGGTGATCATAATTACGGTGAAGGCTCTTCACGTGAACATGCGGCTATGGAGCCCCGTCATCTTGGCGTATGCGCAGTGATTGTTAAGAGTTTCGCTCGTATTCATGAGACCAACTTGAAAAAGCAAGGAATGTTAGGATTGACTTTCGCTAATGAATCAGATTACGATCTTATTCAAGTGGATGATACGTTCCATTTCACTGACCTAGAGAATTTTGCTCCAGGTAAGCAGCTGGTATTGCAAGTAATTCATACCAACGGTACTGAGGATTCAATTGCGTTAAATCATACGTATAATACGCAACAAATTGATTGGTTCAGAGCGGGTTCAGCATTGAATTTGATTAATACTCAAAAGCAAGCTTAGAATTAAGTAAACTTTTTATCATACAAAACCCCCATGGTACATTCGTTCCATGGGGGTTTTGTATGAACAGGGACAGCTCAAGAGTCTGTCAAGTTTGATTAGATGGTTTTTATTTTTTAATCAGATAACCAATTTTTAAAGTAATACTATAAGTATAAGGCGCATTAAAGTCTGATCCGGATCCTCCGAAGAATCCATAATTCGTGAGGTTCCAGGTGTCCTTAGTCGTAAAACCATAACCTATACCAGCTGCATAGTCTAATACGAACCTATCCGAGAATACCAGTTGATTACCAAAGTCTATTTGCAATGAGGCTGCTACTGCTGCTTCTCGCGAAGCTGGATACATGAATGTCACTGGATCTGGTGGATGGTCGTAGTCCACCTTGTCATAGTTAAACGTATTCACAAATAAATTAGGTTTTATGTAGGATCCGCGCATAATATGCCCATATCTCATTCTTTGAGAGTAAAAATTTGGACTGCGCTTAAATTTGTAACCCATGTTAACACCTGCTCCCATTGGATTCTCATTATCATAAAGATTAGATCCAAATCCAGCTCCAATAAATATAACACCGGCTTCCCATGATCTGCTGGGATCAATAGCCTGTTCGTAGGAGATGAAGGAATAGTTACCGCTAATACCTCCAACATCGATTTTTATAGCCCTGTCTCGTTGACCTGCATATACTCGTGAATCATCCATCATACTTTTGCTTAGGTCGATAACTCGACCTGATTCAAAGACGATCTTGGTTAGATAGTCGCGTTCAATGCTAAAGATGACAGAATTTTGCGCTGCTCCAAATTCTCTGTATTTGATGTAGTCAGGAGTAACTTCTATAATACTTACTTCATCTATCGTCTTATCCTTAAAAATGAGCATATCCTGAGCACTTAACTCGAGGCAGAGGCCAATAAATATGATACTGAATAATAATCTTTTCATGTAGATTGAATTTTGACAAATTTAATCAAATATTATGCCGCTCGTGGTTGTAAATTCATTGTCGTATGAAATTCAATAAAATCCAAAAGGGTTGGGCCATGTACGATTGGGCCAATTCAGTTTATTCACTGGCGATTAGCACAGTGTTACTTCCCATCTATTATGAGGAGGTTACGAATTCAGATATGAAGGTTCATTTTCTTGGTTCGGATTGGAAAAACACAGTAATCTACAGTTATGTTATTGCTGCATCTTATTTAACGATCAGTTTGCTTAGTCCCTATTTTGCAGCCATGGCCGACAGGACAGGCAGAAGAAAGATATTCATGAATTCATTCATGATTCTCGGTGGTGTGAGTACGATGTTGATGTATTTCTTTACGGCTCAAAACCCGGGGTTAGGTTTAGCATTGGCTTTTTTTGCTAGTGTTGGTTTCACAGGTTCATTTGTGTTCTATAATTCTTATCTACCCATTATTGCACCGAAGAGCATGCAGGATAGACTCTCTGCCAGAGGCTTTTCACTAGGGTATTTAGGTAGCGCCTTGTTACTTATTTTTTGTCTTGCTCTTATACAGATGCCCGAATTCTTTGGCTTACCTGATGCAAGTAGCGCTACTAGGGTGTCATTCTTGATTACGGGGGTCTGGTGGCTGGGCTTTGGATTGCCAGCCATTGCTAGACTACCAAAAGACCAGGTAAAGGATTACTTTGAAGGTAAATTATTTTTTAAATCGTGGCGCGAATTACTGCTGGTCTGGAAAGAATTTAAAACTCAAAAGGAGCTGCGTATGTTTTTAAGTGGTTTTTTCTGGTATAGTACAGGAATGCAGACGATTGTTCTGTTAGCCGCATTGTTTGGCTCTAAAGTTTTAGGTATGGAGAGCACGGAGCTGATCGTTACCATATTGCTGATACAGTTTGTGGCCATCTTGGGTGCCACCATCTTTTCAAGAATTAGCGAGCGTACAAGTAACGTTTTCGCGATTTCTATCGGAGTAGCTATCTGGATGCTCATCTGTGCCGCCGCTTATTTTGTTAATACGTCCTTCCAATTCTATGGCATTGCGGCGTCAGTAGGTATGGTTCTGGGAGCTGTACAAAGTTTATCGAGATCCACTTACAGCAAACTCTTACCTGAAACAGAAGACCACAGTACCTACTTTAGTTTCTATGATGTAGTTGAAAAGATGGCGACGACCATAGGGATGTTCTCTATTGGCCTTTTAGAGGCCATTACTGGAGATCTCCGAAATTCGGCATTAGCGTTAACGCTATTCTTCGCCATTGGATTGGTTAGGATGTTTAAACTTCACTTGATCCAGCAAAAAACCTCCATTGAATCTATATAGCGTATCTCCAAAAAAGTCATCCACTTCGACCCCATTAAAAATAGCTTTAAAGCTGTGAGATCCAGATTTTGGCCACTTTTGAGATTCTATATCATCTCTTGAGATGAGTAGACCTCCGATAAGTTCCAAGCTATGTTCTTCGTGGGCTATGATTTCGCCTTCTAATTGAACAACATCATTCGTGTGTATTAATCCGGATTGAAATTGTCTACTAAAGTCCAGAGACGAGCCCGTAAACACAGAATCTAGATCTATCGCTTTAGAAGGAGATCTAAAGTACTGATAGGTTCCAATTGATGCGGCTATCAAAACTGCAGTTATAGCGATGAAAAGGAAGTTTTTTTTCATATAGCTTAAGATCGCATTTGCCCAATATAATTACTGGGAGTAATGTTTTTCAACTCTAATTTAATTTCGTCCGTTACGGCTAATTGATCAATAAAGGTTGAAATACTCTCTGCTGTGATTGTTGTATTTGTTCGGGTCAATTCTTTTAAGGCCTCATAGGGCTTAGGATAACCTTCACGGCGTAAGATGTTTTGTAAAGCCTCTGCAACAACTGCCCAATTCGCTTCAAGGTCACTCGCTATTTTAGCCTCATTTACCAAAAGTTTACCAAGCCCTTTAGTCATGCTTGAAATTGCAATAAGTAAGTGACTATATGGAACGCCTACATTTCGTAAAACGGTAGAGTCCGTTAGGTCTCTTTGTAAACGTGAGACGGGTAATTTAGCTGCCAAATGTTCGAATAGAGCATTTGCTATACCAAGATTTCCTTCGGCGTTTTCAAAATCTATGGGGTTAACTTTATGTGGCATGGCTGAAGACCCAATCTCTCCTTTTTTTATACGCTGTTTGAAATAGTCCATACTGACATACGTCCATACGTCGCGACAAAAATCTACAAAGATGTTATTGATGCGTTTGAATGCATCGAATTGCGCTGCCAT
>CAJJCK010000200.1 GCA_905182675.1 uncultured Cryomorphaceae bacterium
GGCCTACAATGTGCATAGGCACTTAAGATTGAATCCACCTTGGGATAGATGTTTTTGTTGGCGTATTCGGTCGTTAAAAAGTCCTCCAGATCCCTTAGATAAGACTTGTTTTGCTCTCCTTTGAAAAACTCATTCCAAGATTTAGGTACTATTGTGGAAAGGAATGTGCTCATTGAGTAAGAAGTTTGGTCTACGAACGTTATTTTTACAATTCGCAATTTAAGTAAAACGCAAGTTTTAAACTATGAAAAAGGTAATATCCATTGCGGTTGTGATCGTTGCAACCTTAGCACTCACTTCTTGTGGCACGGCTGAAAAATGTCCATCTTATTCTCATGTTGAGCTTCCTGCGCAACAGGGATAAGAACCAGGAGTCCAGAGTTGGACTTCCTTTTGTATACCCGCAGTCCTTTGAGGAATTCGCGGGTATTCTTGGTTATAAAGGGACTACTTTCATTTACAAACATAGCACCAGGTGCAGTGTTAGTTTATTCGCTATGAAACGACTCTTAACAGTGGATGCGGAAGAAGGGGAACAATGGGTGTATATAGATGTTATAAACCAAAGAGCTCTTTCATTAGCCTTGGCGGAGGATTTAAACGTGCAACACCAAAGTCCACAGTTGTTAGCGATTAAAGAAGGACGTGTTCACGCACACGCTTCTCATCAAGACGTGAACGAGGATACAATTGACATTTGGCGCAAAAGCTTGGCTCAAGCGTGAACAAGAAACTGTTTTTAAGGTTTTAGAAATATGGTAGATCAACCCGACGTAAAAATTAAACAAGGAGCAACGCAGCGCGTAAAAAAACCAAAATGGTTGCGCGTGAAGTTGCCAACAGGGGAGAATTATAAAAATGTCCGTGGTTTAGTAGATAAATACAAGCTTCATACTATTTGTGAATCTGGTCACTGTCCAAACATGGGCGAGTGCTGGGGTGCCGGTACCGCGACATTCATGATTTTAGGAAATATATGTACGCGCTCTTGTGGTTTCTGTAATGTAGCTACTGGTCGCCCTCTATCTGTAGATTGGGAAGAACCAGAAAAGGTTGCCCGGAGTGTTAAGCTCATGAAAATCAAACACGCAGTGCTCACCTCTGTGGACAGAGATGATTTGGCAGATGGTGGATCAATTATATGGAAGGAAACGGTCCATGCTATCAGAAGATTATCGCCAAATACGACCATGGAGACTTTGATACCTGACTTTAAGGGTGAGTTACATAATGTGGACAGAATTATAGAAGCGAACCCAGAAATAGTGAGTCACAATATTGAAACTGTTCGTCGACTCACAAGAAAAGTAAGAATTCAGGCTCAATTTGACCGATCATTATCGGTGCTTAAGTATTTGAAAGAAAAAGGCATTCGGAGAACAAAAAGTGGCATCATGCTGGGCTTGGGTGAAACGGAGGAAGAGGTCTTAGACGCAATGAAGGACCTGCGTGAAGCAGATGTTGATGTACTAACCATAGGACAATATCTACAGCCTACATCTAAGCATCTTCCTGTTGTTGAGTTTATTACGCCTGAAGTGTTTGATAGATTAAAAGAAATTGGATTAAAAATGGGCTTTATTTATGTGGAAAGTGGACCGTTAGTTCGCAGTTCGTATCATGCAGAAAAGCACTTGGTATAATGGGGTTTAGGCCTTATTTTTATAAAATAAGAAACAGAGTTACTTAACTACACATGAAAAAAGGAATACAATTCGCCATTTTAGGCACTCTTTTTACTGCTGCCGTATTATTACTGACTCCATCAGTAGAGTCAGTTTATCAGCCAAGAATTCAAAACGAGCAAGGTGCCGCTGGTGCCGCTGCTTATTTACATGAATTACGTGCCAATCAAGTTACTGGTGATGTCAGTCAGGAAGATATATTAAGCGCCATTGAGAGCTTGAAGTATGCACCTGAAAGTTCCTTAGGCCTTTCTTGGGCTGAACGTGGACCAGATAACAGAGGTGGTAGAACAAGAGGTTTAGCCATAAACCCTACTACTCCTTCAGAAATGTATGCTGGTTCTGTCAGTGGAGGATTATACTTTAGCAACACTTCAGGTCTGAGTTGGACCGAGGTTAATCCTGAGCAAGAAAATCTTGCCGTAATGTCCGTGGCATACTCTGTTAACGGAGATGTATACTATAGTACAGGTGAGGGGCTTTACAATACTTGGACGACTGGTTATGGTGCGTCTACATCATCTGGGTTCCCTGGTGCTGGTGTTTTTAAGAAAGGTGCTAATGAGACTGAATTTAGTCAATTGTCGGCTACAGCAGGTTTCACATCAATCGGTGTGATCGTTACAGATCCATCTGATAATGATGTGCTTTATATGGCTACGAGTGCGGGTGTTCGTCGATCAAAGAATGCAGGAACTACATGGGATAATCCTATCACAGGTATAGGTTCTAATGGAACTTGTTGGGATGTTAATATAGACGCAGGTGGTAATATTTGGGCAACGCTAGGGGGTAGAATAATCAAATCTACAGATGGATTTGACTCTTGGGTGGAGATCAGTAAAGCTAGCGCGAATTCAACAAGTCTGCCGCGCAGTGGTGGACGAGTGATGTTTGCATCTGCTAGAAATGATGCAGATTATGTTTATGCCGTATTTATTACATCATCTAGTGCGTTAGGTGGAGTTTATCGCACTACGGATGGTGGCGATACTTGGTCTAAAATAGGCCAAAAATCAACTTATTTTGATCCTTTTTGTTCTTCTCAATGTCAAGGGAAGTATGATTTAGCAATTGGAGTTGACGCCGCAAATAAAAACAGAATCATTGTCGGCGGTATTACCGTTTGGGAATGGGAACAAGGACAAGGTTGGAATCAGGTAAATGGATTTGGCCCCTTTAATATACATTCTGATAATCATGATGTAGTTTGGCATCCAACGGACAGTATGAAAGTCTATATCGTAAATGACGGTGGTATTTATTTCTCTAATAATGCTGGAAATACATGGCAAACGCTCAATAAAAACTATGTAACAACGCAATTCTATAACATTGGTATCTCTGCGGATCGTCATGTAATAGGAGGGACCCAGGATAATGGAAGTTTCGTTATGGACGGCTCGGGTAACACACCCAATACTGGACGTAGTTTAGGCGGCGTAGATG
>CAJJCK010000201.1 GCA_905182675.1 uncultured Cryomorphaceae bacterium
CTGGCGGGACTTTTATAAAAGTTCAATTCATCGAATTCGTCCATGAGTACCGTATACTTTTCATAGTCTTTGCGTGAGCCAACCGGATAATCATTGAAACGAAGTGACGTTCCTTCGAAAAAATACCATAGTGCATGGGCACACAGGTGGGCGCTCTGGCCACGCTGGTCTAGCTTGGGATTATATTCGAATAGTCCCAATTGAGAAACAGTATCACTCATTCCTGCATATCGAGTAATTGCACATAACTCAGCGCCAGACAGCCCGTGTGGTGAGGTGTAAAAGGTGCCTGGGTTGTAACTTTGTCGAACAGCATTCATGTCAATACTGACCAGGTGAGCGTCTCTTAAATAGGGCTCCACTGAAGCGATGTTGTTCTGAACCTCTCCAAGTCTGATAGCGTCGAAGAACAACTTGTCTATCAAGTTTATCTCTTCAGGGTTATTGAAGTACGTTTGATAGGCAAGATTTGTAAAATTGTAAAGATTATGAGGCTCCTGGAGCACCATATGACTCACATAGCTTTGATGATCAAGGTCCCTTCCCTCGCTTCCTACGTCCAATCTTGCATCTACGGTTACCGCGTTTACCATGTGCTCAAGGGCATCATAGGCTCTGTAGTTGGCATAAGTAAGGTCCTGAGAGCCTCCAATAGTGACAACTATAACACCTTTTTGAATGAGTGTGGAGGCAATATCTTGAAGATTTATTAGGGTATCTACGTGGCGTTCCGCCTTGTAAAGATTACCCAAATCTACTATTTCGTAATCCCATTGTCCACGATAGAGCTGGTAGAGATAAGGCCTTATGGCATCTGCAGCACCATCGCACCCAGCATTGCGATAGGCCCTGCGGTCTTCTTGAACGCCAATGATTGCGATTTTCACACCTTCAATCGATGGAATACCATCGATTTCAGTGTGGCGTTTGATGTGAGAACCCAGTTGGTTCTCATCTAGGACTGGTAAATTTGAGAGCACACTCTCAGGTACAGGACTTAAATGTTCCACGCATTCAAAGGTTTATGTGCCCAATTTACCTTGTTATTTGCGCTTAGCTCTCTTTTTTGTGGGGCCTGCAGCAATAAGTTCTTCACAGGCAGCACGATCCAATTCTTCTGCTTCTTTGTCCTTCGGAATCTTGTAGTTTTTACCGCCAGATTTGATGTAGGGTCCATATCTACCTTTCAAAACTTGAATCAATGGTTCTTCTGAAAATTCAGCGATGGTGTTGTTGGCGTCGCCAGCCTCTTTTTCTTCAATGACTTTGATGGCATTTTCTAGACTCACCTCTTCCGGAGTATCGTCAGTAAGGCTAAAGAATTTTTGATTCCACATGACGTAAGGTCCGTATCTACCAACATTAGCTTTTACCTCCAAATCTTTAAATTGGCCAACAGTTCTTGGAAGAATTTCCTTTCGAAGCGCCATTTCAAGTGTTGCTTCATAATATCCAATACCGTGTGGTAATTTCTTGAATCTTGGTTTTGTTTCTTCGTCGCCGTCTCCAAACTGAAAGACAAATCCGTAACGTGCAAGTTTGACGTAAACGGGTTCTTTAGTTCCAGGCTCTTCTCCCAACAAGCGGCTTGCACGCGCATTTTCAGGAGCATTCTCAATCAGTGGATGGAATTCGCCGTAAAACTCACCGATACTGTCTTGCCATTTTTTCTCGCCTTTAGCAACTGTATCAAAACTAGCCTCGGCTTTCGCTGTAAACTGGTAATCCATGATTAGAGCGTAGTGCTCCATTAAGAAATCTGTTACGACACATCCAATGTCTGTTGGAAAGAGTTTGTTTTTATCAGCGCCATAATTTTCATTGGCAATTTCAGCACTCAAACCGTCATCTGTTGCACTAAGAACATTGTAATCTCTTGAATTACCCTCGAGAGAGTCTTTAATGACGTAATTACGTTTCTGTATGGTTGATATGGTTGGCGCGTATGTTGAAGGACGTCCGATGCCTAATTCTTCCAATTTCTTGACTAAGGCAGCTTCGGTGTATCGAGGGGTATGCTTTGTGAAACGTTCAGTTGCTGTAATTCTATTCGAAGTCAGTGTCTCTCCAACACGAACCGCTGGTAGTTGTCCATCTAACGCATCAGAACTGTTGCTTTCCTCATCAGTACCTTCTTGATAGACTCGTATAAAACCATCAAACTTGATCACTTGACCACGAGCTGTAAATCTTTGCACATCTGGTGCGTTCAAATTTTGAAGCTTGATGGTTGTGTTTTCGAGCTGCGCTTCTGCCATTTGAGAAGCAATGGTTCTCTTATAAATCAGGTCGTATAATCTCTTTTGGCCGTCATCTCCTCCAGCAGCGGATTTCGAGAAGCTCGTTGGACGGATAGCCTCATGAGCCTCTTGGGCGCCTTTATTCTTCGTTGTGAATTTTCTGGCTTGATGGTACTTTTCTCCAAATTGCTCGTTTACATGGGCCGCAATTCCCGCCACAGCGTCATTGCTAAGGTTGAAGCTATCTGTTCTCATGTAAGTAATATGACCCGCTTCGTACAAGCGCTGAGCTAAGGTCATGGTTTGACTCACACTAAAACCTAACTTTCTGCTGGCTTCTTGTTGTAGTGTTGAAGTGGTAAAGGGAGCTGCTGGTGAACGCTTCCCCGGTTTCATTTCGACACTTTCAACACCATATTGAGCTTTGACACAAAGGGAGAGAAACTTCTCAGCTTCGTCTTTGGTTTTGAAATTGGTCCCTACTTCTGCCTTAAATGAAATCTTGCCATCTGTAAAAAGACCGCTGACTTTATAGCTAGAGGTGGGTACATGAAGTCCTATTTCTCTTTCTTTCTCAACAATTAATCTGACGGCTACGGATTGAACACGTCCTGCACTTAGTCCTCGTTGTATACTCTTCCATAATACTGGACTGAGCTCGTAACCCACTAATCTATCAAGAACACGTCTTGCTTGTTGGGCATCAACCAACTCTTTATTAATCTTCCTAGGGTTTTCAACAGCGCGTAAAATGGCGGTTTTTGTGATCTCATTAAACACAATTCTCTCCGTACGGTCGTCAGTAAGTTCAAGGCTCTCGTAAAGGTGCCAAGCAATGGCTTCTCCCTCACGATCCTCATCCGAAGCGAG
>CAJJCK010000202.1 GCA_905182675.1 uncultured Cryomorphaceae bacterium
CACGGCACTGCGATTATCTTTTGTTAATGCTGTTGGTTTGATTTTTTCATACGTCAGCTTAACAGTTAAACTGTCCAGAGAGGAAAACGTAGCAGTCTGGACTGTAGGTAAAACAGTGCTATATTTCTCTACTAGTTTTCGGAACTTAGTAAATACCTCTGGTAATTCTTGTACTATGAAAGGAAGCTGGTGTTCCTTAAATAAAGTGCGTTCTTCTAAGAATTTGACGAACATCCCTGAGGACTTTCCTGCTGCTTTGATATTAGTTTGATCTACAGTCTCATTATACGCCATTTCGGCGCCTCCAATAATGGCCTCAGCATTGTGGTCTAAAGCAATTTGTATCAGATCTAATGCCTCAAGATTTCGGAGCACATATAATCTAGATCCATAGGATTCAAGAGTTACTTGTAAATCGAGTAGCGATTGATCAAGAAATGCTTTTCGAGAATCTCCAAAGTGCGCGTCACCCCATTCACCTGTTGCTATCGACTTAGGATAGAGATAGATGGGGATAACCCTGTCATACTGCTCATAGGCAAAAGAAACTGGGCTGTTATCGTGGATTCTAAGGTTATTTCTAAACCAGAGTAGACAGGTCTTCATTATAATTCATTCAAGTGTTCATGTAAATAAAAAGCTCGTTTACGAATCTGGTCTTTGAGTTCAGGTCCCATTTTATCATAGGTTCGGTATACCATACCTAAACGAAAATTCGTATTTAATTTGGATCTATTACGATCAAAGAAATCCCAATAAAGCGTATTTAATGGACAGCTATTGGTTTCGGTTTTAGTTTTACGGTCGTAACTGCAGTTTGTGCAGTAGTCGCCCATTTTATTCATATAGTTGGCTGATGCCACATAGGGCTTTGTAGCAATTTTCCCACCGTCTGCATACTGACTCATTCCCCTGGTATTTGTGATTTCTACCCATTCAAATGCGTCAACGTAAATCCCTAAATACCACTGATCTACTTGGTCTGGATCAATACCAGCAAGTAACGCGAAGTTTCCGGTGACCATAAGACGTTGAATATGATGGGCGTATCCGTATTGAAGACTTTGAGTAATGGCGTGTTCTTGGCATTTCATCTTCGTCTTTCCTGTCCAAAACCAATCCGGTAAATCGCTCTTATGGTTGAAGTAGTTGGCACTTGCGAAATCCGGCATACTCGTCCAATAAACGTTTCTCATATATTCACGCCAGCCTAAAATTTGTCGAATAAATCCTTCTGCTGCATTCAACGCAATAGAAGGGTCAGCTCTGTATTTATCCTCAGCTCGACGGCAGACCTCCAATGGGTCTATCATTTTGGTATTTAGAGCGAATGATATTCGACTGTGATAAAGTGCCCAGTCCTTTACAGTCATAGCATCTTGAAAATCTCCGAATAATCCAAACTTATGATTCAACCAATGGTCAAATACTTCCCAGGCTTGATCCGTATTAGTTGGCCAGTAAAATTGCTTAGCATCTTGAAGTGTTCCAATGGTTTTTAATCCCGCTTGTTGGACATCATGGTAGACTTTGGTTACATCTGTACTTGGCAGGTATGCTGGTGGTAGGAGGTGGTTTTTAGGAAGCTTTTTCCTGTTTTGATGGTCAAGGTTCCATTGGCCTCCGTGAGGCTCCTTTCCATCCATCAGTAATCCTGTTCGCTTGCGTAGCTTTCGGTAAAAAGTTTCCATAAGGAAACTTTTCTTACCCTTAAACATCTCCTGAAACTCTGAAGGACTGCTGATAAAATGTTCACTTGATTCGAACCGAATATCAAGCGCATTACTTTTTAATTTCTGTAAATATTGTGCTACTCTATATTCATCAGGTTCTTGACAAACGACGGAATAACTCCCTAGTTTCTTACAGGCGGAATGTAAAATTTCGGAGAGTTCTGTAGTTTGTGAATCGAAGATGTGGTGATACCATACTTGGTGTCCTTGATCACGTAGTCTTTGGGCGAAGTCACGCATAGCGGCGAAAATGCCTACTACTTTTTGAATGTGATGTGGCGCATAAGAGGCCTCCTCTCGACATTCAATGAAGACATAGGTAATGTCTTTGGAAGTAGATTTATACCAAGAATGCAGTGGATTTAATTGATCTCCTAAAACTAATCTTATTGTTGATTTCATAATTCTTTAAACATCTGAGCTACATGGAAAGTTTAGCGCAAAAAAAGGAGCCAATTGCTTGGCTCCGTACCCCTAACCTATATTCAAAGTTTCCCTTGAATGGAATAAATATAGGTGAATAAAAGATAAGCAGGCTTTTGGAACTTATTTATTGAAAAACCCGTCTTATTTGCCAGATTTGATTCTCAAGAACTTAGCGTTAATTCCCTTTACAAATAAATTTTGAAGGACTCGTCTATTTCTCCTAAACAACGCTCGTTTCCTAAATCAAAGGAGTCAGCTGGGCATTGCATTTGTAATTCGAGCAATAGACCATTTTGCATGGTATCTCTCAAAATAAGGCGATGCGCAATGATGTAATCCCACGGTTCTTGCTCATAACGGCCATATTTAACCCACCATTGATCGACGGTATCTGTACGCTCTGTAACCCAACTGTCTGATATCGCAGTTTGTACACTTCTGTAAATTTGCGCTTGTGCTTGTTCAGTAACGGTGATATAGTTCCCTTGTCGCTTGAAAGGCAAAACACGCAGTAATACACTACCTGTACTGTCGTCATTTATTCGCGCAGCTTCATAGTAATTGAAATTTTGTTTACCAAAGCTAGGCATGCGTACGGTCCAGTCATAAGAAAGGTTAAACGAAAAGTCAATCACCGGTAGCGCATAATATTGCGCTTGTTCAAAATTAAAACTATACCTGGCTGACAAATCGCACTTTGATTCTTGTGAATCTTGGCATGCGGTTAGTGCTATACAAAGCAGAATTGCACTTATCTTAGTTCTCATGTTAACCGTACTATGAATTATCAATTTGTCTCTCATTTAGAAAGTAACGTTCCATCAAAAGTAATGAAGGACTTGCTCTTGGATGGAAAGGAAGTGAATCCTTTCGGTAAGTCAGGTTTAACGGCTGAAAACTATCGTATTGTAAAGGAAAAAAAGGAAGTTTCCTATTCGGATCGTGCACGAAAAATGCTTGTTGAAGTCTTAAAGAGGCAGAATCCAAAACTTTCCAAGCAGGAGTCTCAAAGTTTAGATGATATAGCTAGAGGAGCCTTCACCGTAACCACGGGTCATCAGCTCATGGTGTGTGGTGGTTCTGCTTTTTTTGAGGTTAAAATAGCTTCAACTATTGCGCTTGCAAAAACCTTATCTGAAGATGTCGATCACCCTGTTATACCTATCTTTTGGATGGCTTCAGAAGATCACGATTTTGAGGAGATCGCTTCTTTTGAAATCAATGGACACCTCTTTACTTGGAAACACGAGCTCTTGGGAGGGCCTGTTGGGCGAATGTCCACCCTAGATTTAGCATCTCAGCTTGAAACTTTCATCGCACAGATAGAATTGAACGATGCTCAAAGAGCTCTCTTGTTAGCTAGAATTGAAGCCTACAAATCTGAGCCAGACTTGTCCAGCGCCACCCGCCGCATCGTGAGGGAATGGGCAAAAGATTTAGGTGTTTTAGTATTGGATGGAGATGACGTCCAACTCAAAGAGTTTGCTTCGCATTTGTGGGACAAAGAACTTCGAGGTGAGCTAGGTAAAGAAATAAAGTCCCAAACCATAAAACTGCAAGACGCTGGCTATAAGGCACAAGTCTTTCCTAGAGAGGTGAATTTATTCAGCTTAGAAAGTGAACTAAGAATCCGGATAGATAAACTAAACCATAAATTATCTCCGGTACATACTAGTCCAAACGCACTCTTAAGACCTATTTTTCAAGAGTATGTTTTACCAAACTTAGCGTATATCGGTGGTGGAGGGGAATTGGCTTATTGGCTACAGTTATCTTCGACTTTTGAAATGCTAGATATTACGATGCCTGTGTTGTATCTCAGAGATTCGCTGCTTTGTGTACCCCTGAAAATAGATAGAAAAGTCCGTCAGGAAAATTTGACTTGGACAGAGGTCATGAATTCCTCAAAAGAGACCATGCTAAAGGACAAATTGGGTTACTACTCCAATCTTTCTTTGGAGACCATTGAGCTGTCAAAGCCGCTTTTGTCGTCGATCGATCAATGGAATAGATCTTTCGTAGCGCTTTATCCGGAATTGCAGCAGCACGCAGAGGCGTTGCGACATAAAATGAAGAAAATCTCAGACAAGACTATTGAACAGCGCTTCAGAACCACAAAAAGCAGGAGCGAAGAAGAGGTGAAAAGGATTGGTGAAATTTACGATCACTTGAATCCATCAAAGGTTTTTTGGGAACGAAAGTCTTCTTATCTAGATGCTGTCGGTATTTTAGGGTTTGACCCTCGTAATATACTCGTTGAAAAAATGTCAACAATTATCCCTGGTACCCACATTCTAATAGGTTAAAATTAGTAGTATTTTTGCTACATGCAAGAAACTATCCTTATCCTCGATTTCGGTTCACAATACACCCAGCTTATCGCACGTCGTGTGCGCGAATTAAATGTTTATTGTGAGATACATCCCTTTAATAACCCGCCTGAGATCACAGAAGATATAAAAGGCGTTATTTTATCAGGGTCTCCATTTAGCACCCTACAGGATGATGCGCCTGAGTTTGATTTATCAGGAATTAAAGGAATTTTACCATTATTAGGAGTTTGTTATGGAGCGCAATACATGGCCTTAAAAGCAGGTGGTAACGTGACTCCAAGTCTTATCAGAGAATATGGAAGGGCTAATCTAAGCGAGGTTTCTACCGATGCTTTGTTTCAAGGAGTCTCCAAAGGATCTCAAGTATGGATGAGCCATGGTGATACTATTACGGATTTACCGCAAAACTTTGAGATAATTGCTTCCACAGATGATGTAAAAGTAGCCGGTTATAAAGTTCATGGAGAGTCAACCTATGGTATCCAATTCCACCCCGAGGTATACCATAGTAAAGATGGTACTCAATTGCTTAGAAATTTTTTATATGACGTTACTGGCGTTCAAGGAGACTGGACCCCGGCTCATTTCGTAGATGAATCTGTTGCGTCTCTCAAGGATCAACTCGGGAATGATAAAGTGGTTTTAGGCCTTTCCGGTGGTGTGGATAGTTCAGTTGCTGCCATGCTGTTACACAAGGCTATAGGGGCAAATCTCTATTGTATTTTCGTGAATAACGGATTGCTAAGAAAAAACGAATACACTGAAGTACTCGAACAATATGAGGGTATGGGGCTGAATGTAAAAGGTGTCGATGCTACTGACCAGTTCATGGAAGCTCTTGCCGGAATATCTGAACCAGAAGCGAAAAGAAAAGCAATTGGTCGAGTGTTCATAGAGGTTTTTGATCAAGAAGCCACCTTGATAAATGATGTCTCGTGGTTAGCTCAAGGCACGATATACCCTGATATCATCGAGAGTATAAGTGTTAATGGCCC
>CAJJCK010000203.1 GCA_905182675.1 uncultured Cryomorphaceae bacterium
GTTCTACTCATGGAGGGTGGGATAGTGGCCATTCCAACAGAAACTGTTTATGGATTGGGTGGAGATGCATTGAACGTAGAGGCTGTAGCTAAAATCTTTGCAGCAAAAAATCGACCAAGCTTTGACCCACTGATTGTTCATGTTTTAAATGTAGAACAGGCACAAACCATCGCTCACTTAGATGACCTAGCGATCTCTCTCTTGAGAAAATTTAGTCCGGGTCCCTTGACTTTAGTCTTACCTAAGAAAAGCGTTGTCCCCGATTTAGTAACAAGTGGACACCCCACTGTGGCCATAAGAATTCCAAATCACCCTGTTGCTCTAGAAGTATTAAGGCAAAGCGGATTATGTATCGCAGCGCCTAGTGCAAACCCTTTTGGCTTTACATCACCTACAACAGCTCAGCATGTTGAAGAGTTTTTAGGATCACGTATCGATGCCGTATTAGATGGTGGTACCTGCGATGTAGGAATAGAAAGTACGATCATTGACCTCTCTGGAAAAAGACCTAGAGTATTACGTCTGGGTGGTTTGCCTTACGAGGCACTCACTGAAGTATTGGGTGAATTGCCCCTTCAAACGAGCTCTTCTACACCTAATGCGCCGGGAATGTTAATATCTCATTACAACCCGGGTATTTCACTGAGACTTTTTAAGTCCTATTCAGCATTATTAAGCGAGCTGAACAATACGGATTCTGATCGCATAGGGTTGTTGTATTCCGGAAAAGAGATCAGGGCTAAATTTGCTATAAACCTGAGCAGGGATGAGGATTTAGTGGAAGCTGCTTCAAAACTATTTAATGCACTACGCTCTTTTAATAAGGCTGATATAGACGTGATTTGGGTACATGAGTTACCTGAAGTGGGATTAGGAAGGGCCATTAATGATAGGTTAAGACGAGCACGGTCCTAGTGTTCGAAATTAAAGGTCCTAGATGCCATTTAGTTTGCTGGTTATACTTAATTTAACTGCCTATGAATAAAATTTTAGTTATTCTCAGCTTATTTTTTGTAGTTCAATTGAATGCACAAATCAGTGGTTCTATAATTGACAACAAAAAAGAGCCTGTTATAGGGGCATCAGTTCGCTTGTTGGTCAATGGAAAACAGAGCAACATAGGAACAGTGACTGATTTTGACGGCAACTGGTCCATGGATATAAAGTCCACTCCTGTAGTCGTTGAAATTACTTCTATGGGTTTTCAGTCCCAGAAAGTTCGTATCCCATCATCTTTAAAAGTGATCACCAGACTTACTCCAGATAGAAATATTTTGAAGGAAGTAAGTGTTGTACAGCAAAGGTTGAGTGCTCAACAGCAAAAAAGTGCATTGACTGTTGAGAGTATGGATGCCTTGGCTATTAAGGAAAGCCCTAGTGTTAGTTTTTACGATCATTTGGGAACTCTTAAAGGGGTTGATCTCACCTCAGCAAGTATTGGTTTTAAAATTATTAATACCCGTGGATTTAACTCTACGTCTCCAGTAAGAAGTCTTCAATTGATAGATGGTGTAGATAACCAGAGTCCTGGTTTGAACTTTTCTTTGGGAAATTTCTTAGGTGCACCAGATTTAGATATCGTTTCTGTAGATGTAATCGCGGGTGCAAGTACGGCATTCTATGGTCCTAGTGCATTTAACGGGGTAATCTCCATGCAAACTAAGGATCCATTTAAGTTTACTGGTATAAGTTCAACAATCAAGGTAGGAGAGCGTAATCTTACTGAACTTTCTGTAAGGTGGGCTGATAAAGTAAATGAAAAGTTCGCCTACAAAATCAACCTTTTTGCACTCAGAGCTGATGATTGGGAAGCCCGTAATATGGATGCTACGGAGGGTAGTGCAAGTAGCCCATCGAATCCTGGTGGTTATGATGCGGTAAATCGCTACGGGGATGAAGATTATTGGGATGCTGGTGGAGATGTTAAGTACTACGCAGGATTGGGTAAGTATCACCGTCCTGGTATTGAAGAACGCCATTTGGTAGATTACAACACGGAGAACATTAAACTTACAACAGCGCTTCATTACAAATTCACGGAAAATATAACAGGAATCTATGCGGTTAATTTTGGCGCGGGAACTACCGTATACCAGGGTGACAATAGATACAGCTTGAAAGATATTTTATTCCTTCAAAATAGAGTAGAGCTGCGCAATGAGGGCAAGTGGTTTTGGAGGACTTATGCGACACATGAAGATGCTGGGAATAGTTATGATGCATATTTCACGGCCCTAAGAATGCAGGATAGTATAGTTTCTGATCAGTTTTACAGCAATCAATACCGAACCATGTGGAGTATTTTTAGTAGACCTCAGGTTCGTGGTTTACCTTCATGTCCTCCTAATTCACTCCCAGTTGCGGCTTTTGAAGATTCGATGAATGTCGTGATTAATCAAAACCTGGATTTCTTTAATACACTGCATGATTCTACGAACAGCACAGTGATGAATTTCATGGAGGCAGTATATGGCTTCCCTGTAAAAAACTATCTAACTCCTGGTACTTCCGAATTTGAAAAGTTAAAAACGCACATTACTTCCTCGCTATTTACAGATGGTGGTAGTAGATTTTATGATAAGTCTGCTTTATATCATAGTCAAGGGGAACGCACTTTTACAACCGAGAGAGGTACCTATAGAGTAGGTGGTAACGTTAGGTTATATAGGCCAAACAGTGCTGGTACCATCTTCTCGGATACAGCAGG
>CAJJCK010000204.1 GCA_905182675.1 uncultured Cryomorphaceae bacterium
ATCCCATCATAATATTAGGTCCCTTGGCAAGTATTTCACCATCATCAGCAATTTTAGCCTCGACGCCATCAATTACTTTACCTACTGCTCCAATTCTGATCATTCCTGGCTGCGCCGTGGAGTTAACTGAAATAACAGGAGAAGTTTCCGTCAGTCCGTAGCCTTCGAGAATGGGCACACCTATTCCGTTGAAGAATCGAGCTAACCTTGGTTGCAGGGCGGCAGAGCCTGAAGCAACAGCTTTAATTTGGGTAAGACCTAGTGCAGCACGAACTTTACTAAATACAAGCTTGTCCGCGATGCTTAGCTTCCAATGATAGAAAGCTCCATTAGCTTGTTCCGGCTCCCACTTAAGAGCGAGACTGACAGCCCACTCAAAAATCATTTTCTTCACGCCACCGGCGCTGGTTCCATTCGCCACAATTCCATCAAAGAACTTCTCTAAAAGTCTAGGAACTGCAGTGAATATGGCTGGCTGCGTGTAGTTAAGATCAGCTTTTATAGTTTCTATGGCTTCTGCAAAGTAGATACTTGCGCCATTATACATATAGAGGTATTGAATAAACCTCTCGAAGCTATGACATACGGGTAAGAAACTTAGTGTTTTCGCCTTCCCTTTGACCAAGCCAGGAATACGAGGTGTTGAAGCGATTACAGTGGTGGTAAGATTGCTATGAGACAACATAACACCTTTGGGTAAACCGGTGGTCCCTGAAGTGTATATTATAGTAGCCATGTCATTTGGCTTTACATTATCCCGGATGCTATTGACTTCTTCTTGTCGAGCATTTGAATCGCCAAGACTAGTCACCTCAGACCAGTGATTCATTCCTGCGTATTGCTCAAATGAGTACACCTTCTTCATGTCTGGACATTTATCCATAACATTACTGACCTTATGATAGAGTTCGTCGTTCGAGACAAAACAATAGCTGCTCTCACTATGGTTGAATATATATTCATAATCCTTCTCTGTCATGGTAGGATATAGGGGTACATCTATGGCACCAATTTGAAGTAGCGCATGATCCATGATGTTCCACTCACAACGATTGTTGTGAGAGATTAACGCGATTTTATCGCCTGGCTTTATACCTAATTCGAGAAGTCCTCTAGACGCTTGATCTACAGCATCAAGAAATTCACTGGTGCTATAACTTTTCCATTCTCCTGCAAGTTTAGAAGACATCATAACTTCAAGGGGGAAGTGTTCTTGTTGATACTTTGGAATATCAAATAAACGCGTCGGTTGATTCATATCTATATGTATTGAGAATTTATATTTTGGAAAAACAATATAGTAAAAATGTGCTATCGAGCTTTACCTATTTCAGGGTGGGGAAGTAATGACCGTTTACAACGGTCCCAATGACCTTGGTTGTCGAGCGTTGATTTTCCTTTGGTTCGAGTAAATTACTATTTATTATGGTGAAGTTTGCCCGCTGACCAATTCGTGTAGAACCGTACTGGAGCTCACCAAAAGCAGCATAAGAAGCCCCATAGGTCATCCCAATTAAAGCCTCCTTAGGACTGATCGATTGTGTTGGTATAAAACCATGGATGGGCCATTCTTTATGGTCTTTCCGAGTAGTTGCAGCGTAAAATGTAGCCAATGGATCTATATGTTCGATCGGAAAATCTGTTCCCAATGCCAAGACACCTGCGGCATTTAGTAGTCGTTTATAACTGTATGCGTGGTGAATTCTATGCGGACCAAGGCGATCTTCTGCCCAATACATATCACTGGTGGCATGCGTAGGCTGAACAGAAGCTGTAATGTTGGGATGCGCATAGTAAGCACTGTCCTCGGGTGTCATGATTTGTGCATGTTCAACTCTAAATCTCAGATCTATCGCCGTATCGAGCTCATTAAAACTCTTCAAAAGAAGGTGATGTGCACTGTCTCCAATCGCGTGAACACATAACTGCCATTGGTTTTTTACGCAGCGATCTCTAAGCGTGTTAAGTTGATCAAATGACAGCAATGGTAGTCCGTAGTGCTGGGGTAAGTCGTGATAAGGTCTGCGCAAGAGCGCTCCCCACGACCCAAGCGCACCATCTAAGTAGGCCTTAACACTTTTAACCCGTAGTAAAGGTTTTTCGATGGCTCCGTATTCTTCAAAAAAGGATAGATCCTCTTCCGTGTTACTTATCATGGCATTTATAGTAAGGTGTAGCTTGCCCTCTGTCTGAAGAGAGTCTAATAAAAGGATCTGATCCTTATGAAGACCTGCATCAGTCATGGCTGTTAGTCCATATTTAATCAGGCTATCCTGCGCTCTTAATAAGGCGCTACGCCAAAACTGATGTGTAGACTTAGGAAGTGTCACTAAGGTGCTCGCATTGTCAATGAGGATGCCATCCATTATTTTTCCGCCTTTGACCTCAATATCGTTATTGATTCCGAATTCTTCCAATACTCGGGAGTTTACCCAAGCAGCGTGACCATCTATTCGGCTTAAATAAATGTTAACGTCGTTAAACTCGGCCAAATCGGAAGCTTTTGGATACTGTTTTGTAGGCCAG
>CAJJCK010000205.1 GCA_905182675.1 uncultured Cryomorphaceae bacterium
ACATAATTTCCATTGGCAGAAGTATACTTTGCCGCGATGACCACACCATCCGCAGTGGTCATTATTGGAGTGCCGGTTGGCGCAGCATAATCAGTTCCTAAATGAGCTTTCCACCGCTTTTGAACAGGATGAAACCTACGGCCACTATATCGAGATGATATGCGCGTAAAGTCCAAGGGTGCACGCAGAAATGTTTTTCGCAAGCTTCGGCCGTCCTCATCATAGTAATCATGGAAACCCAACTCATTTTTATAGGGGAAAGCGTAAAAATCATTATCTACATGATTGATATTGGATGCTATAACGCGCTTTAGTCCCACGTAGGTGGTGTCATCTACGTATTCTTCTTCGTAAACCACAGAGAACTGATCCCCCTTTTGAAGGCGGAAGAAGTCAATACTCCATGCGTAGATCTCCACCAAAGACATTGCTAAGGCTTGAGTACCTCCTGCCCTGCCAACACTTAAATACAGAGCATCTTCAATGGTTCCTGAAATCTCTCTTCTGCGAACAATTCGTTCTTTCTCTACTTTTTTAGCGTACAGTGAATCTTGAAGAGAAACAATCCAATACTCATATTTACTCTCAGGATAAATAAAATAGCTTGGGAAAATAGAGTTGTCTCCCGTAGCAAACTTAACCTCAACCTCTGCCCTAATTCGTCGGACATTGAATTCATCTTCTACGGCAGCAGCGATCTTATAAATTTGTGATGTGCCGATACCTCTTTTACCTAAAAGCGCGCCAAAGCTCTCTCCGGAAATGATCTTATGGCTCTCAAAACGGAGGGTATCTGAGGGTATAGTTAAATAAAAGGCAGGTTCTTGAACGGTCAGATCTACCTCATCCAAACTCATTTCCACTTGAGGTTCTGACGACTCAGCAGAAATCACACTGAACAAAATGATGACAAAAAAAGATGCGACGGCGATCCATGCCAGCTTCTTTAAACTCATAAGGTTATTTCTCTAATTCACTTAATGTTTCATGTACCCAACTCTTGCCCCAATCCGCAATTTGCGTAGCAGTCCATAACTCCGGAAAGAACACACGACGTTGGAACCTAGGAGGTAAATATTTTTGCCAATTAGTTCCACCGGTTGCCTGAATGTCTACCGGTTTTTTGCTTAAATATCTAACGGCTGTTTTATAATGCTGTAGCGGCCAATATACATTGACATTGAGGTCTAATTTACGCAATGCATCCTCCAGATCAGCACACTGATCTTCAGTCCAGTGCTCTTTAAAACCTTGGTATTTAGCCCATATATTACAATGCTCATACGCCTCTGCTGTAAACAGCAAATCATCCCAATATTTTTCCATGAACTGAACAGCTGTATAGGCAGGTTGACCCGTACTTTCAACCTTGGCTCCATCCTTCCAATAAATTGAATTCATCTGATTCTCAAGGGAAGCTTCACGTAATTCCTCACGCTTGCTCTCTGCCACAATATTAATGACTGGAGCACAACCTAATTCGATGATGCGATATTGTACACTTTGAAATCCAGAAGCTGGAGCTAACGCATCTCTGAAGGTTAAAAACTCTTCTTTTTTCATGCCTAATTCCATGACACCAAAGCTGTGTTTTAAAGCATCGAAGTAGCGATTTATTCTCGCAATGCGCTCAGTGAAGTCCTCGAAATCAGGCTCTACAGATCCCGCTAAGGCATCTATTTCTATTCGAGTAAGCTTAAAGTATAATTCCGTAATCTGATGATACATGATGAAAATAGGCTCATCTGCAACCTGCGTTACAGGACGCTGTAAGCTCAGCAGTGTATCTAACTGTATATAGTCCCAATAATTTTGAAACTGCTGCTGCTGCCATCCATTGACATAGGTTTCAAAGTCTTGACCCGTATGCTCAATTTTCGAGCGCAAGGATTCAAGTTTTTGCATTAATTCAGGAGTCCACTCCATAAGGCATGAAAATAGGTTATGCTCAAAAATAAGCATTGCACTCCTTGATTATCTTAGAACAGTGATCGGATTATGAACGAATTAATTCGCCTTGTACTTAGAGAGTGTGAACTTGAATTCTGTCCCTTCACCCTCTTTGGATTTTACCGTAATGGTTTCGTTATGCTTATCTATGATGTGCTTCACAATGGACAACCCTAGACCAGATCCTCCAGCCTCCCTGGACCTCGCCTTATCAACCCTGTAAAACCGTTCAAAAACACGTCCAAGGTCTTCTTCTGGTATGCCAAATCCACGGTCCTTAATGGTAATTTGAATTTTATCGTCAACCTCATCACAATACAGAGATACCGTTTTACCCTCATCACTATACTTCATAGCGTTAACAAGAAGATTCTCTAAAACCTGCTCTATACGAGGTGCGTCGCAAAAGACAAATGTCTTTTTATCAATATTAAACTTTACGCTAACCTTAGCGCTCCGTTTTCCGGCGTAACTCTCTATAACTTGCAACGTATCTTCAATGAGGTTATTCAGGTTGATCGGGGCCAACATGATATCATATTGGCCACTTTCAACCTTAGAAAGTACATCCATATCCTTAATCAAGGAAGTCATTCGTTCTACAGATTTAGCCGCGCGCTTAAGAAATTTGAGGGCAACTTTAGGATCTTCTATGGCGCCATCCAGCAAAGTAAGGACGTAGCCTTGAATATTGAAAATAGGAGTTTTTAATTCATGACTGACATTTCCTATGTACTCTCTACGAAATTGTTCACGACCTTTTAGCTCCTCAACAATAAGACTCTGACGCGAAGTCCATTGATATACTTCGTTTTCTAGGGTCTGGAGTGTTACTGTCTTACGCGATTTAGAGGGTAACGAGGAACTCATGCCATGTTCCTCAATCATCATCTGGATTTTCCGGACCCGTAAAGTGACGTTTAGGTAAATGCTCAACATCAATGCAATAAACAACACCGCACCGAAAAACATCCATAGCAACCAATCCGGTATGGCGGGATAAACAGCACTCATATAATTAAGTAATAACGCAAAAAGCGTAAAACCAAGTGTAAAACAAATTGCTACTCGCACTAACCTACCGTATTTCATTACGCTGCAAGCTCAAATTTATACCCTACACCTTTGACTGTTTTTATTAAGTCGTCACCGATTTTTTCTCTTAATTTTCTGATGTGTACATCAATGGTACGTCCACCAACGATCACGGCCGTACCCCAAATTCTATCCATGATTTCTTCCCGAGCAAAGACTTTCCCCGGTTTGGAAGCTAATAGACTTAATAGTTCAAATTCTTTTCTAGGGAGATCTAATACTTTTCCATTGAGTTCGATATGATAACGCTCAGGATCGATGATCAAAGTCCCTAACTGCATACGGTCTGGCACTACTTGACCTTGGGTAGGGCGCCGCCTTAGGAGCGCTTTTAGCCTCGAAGTCAGTACTTTAGGCTTGACAGGCTTGGTGATATAATCGTCTGCACCCGCCTCAAAACCTGCAACCTGTGAATAGTCCTCACCACGAGCCGTAAGGAAAGCTATGATAGTATGTTCTAAACCAGGAATTTTCTTGATTTGGTCACAAGCTTCTATACCATCCATTTCAGGCATCATCAGGTCCAAAAGTATAAGATCTGGCTTGATCTCTCGGGCTTTAGTTACACCTTCTTTACCGCTTGAAGCTGTATAAACCTTGTAGCCTTCATTTTTTAAATTATAACCGACAATCTCTAAAATATCTGGCTCATCATCTACAAGTAATATTTTTGCTTCCCAAGTTTTCATAAGTAGTATGCTCTAACACAAAGGAAAGTAATAAATTCTATTGTAACCCACGAAATGACCAGTGGTTACAATAAGGTAAAATGTATTTAACACAAGGTTAATCCACGATGAAATCAAAGTTCACGCCGACATAAAGTTCAGTTTACATTCAACTCCTTCATTTGTAGTAGAAAATAAACTAACTAAACAATACAATGAAACTAATTAACCTTTTCAGCTCAGTACTACTAGCTGTTTTATTAAGTTCTTGTGACAACGGAGGGACTGATCCAAAGCCCGTAGATCCTTCTATAGTTATTAATAAGGCAGGACTACTTACGGTAAATGAAACCAGGAAGAACGTTTAAGGTTAGCTTCAGATACTCGCTTTAAGTTCAACGTAGATAACGTAATTTTGTCCCGCGCCTTAAATGGTGCGGGTTTTTTATGCGCTCCTTTTCCCAAATCACCAACGATAACTTTAACACTGCGGCATTAGTGCTGTTCGGTCGACAATACCTTGAAAACAAGGTCTATGGTGAGTTTTGTGATTTATTAGGACGTACACCAGAAACCGTTTCTTCAATTTTGGATATTCCATTTCTGCCTGTAGAGGTTTTTAAATCCCATGTGGTTAAATCAGGAGATTGGCAGGAAGAAGAAATTTACACCTCCTCAACTACTTCAGGCGGAGTCCCTAGTCAACATTTTGTCCATTCTCTAGCCTATTACAAACAAGTATATGAAGCAGGACTTGAAAGGGTTTATGGAAACTTAGAAGAGTATGCCGTATTGGCCTTATTACCGAGTTATTTAGAACGTACAGGGTCTTCTCTAGTTGCTATGGCAGAAGGTATGATTCAAAAAAGTGACTCTGCGGAAAGTGGTTTTTACCTTCACAACCACGAAGACCTTTTTAAAGCATTAGAAAGATTGAAACAGTCCCGTACCCCAGTAATGTTATTAGGCGTCACCTTCGGTCTTTTAGACTTTGCAGAATCCATTACTCAAGGTAAATATGGAAGTAATAGTTTCCATTACAATAAATTGAGGGTTATAGAAACCGGCGGGATGAAAGGAAAGAGAAAAGAATTGATTCGTCCTGAAGTTCACCGCCTACTTAAAGAGTCGTTTCCAGAGAGTCCTATTGATAGTGAATACGGGATGACTGAACTTCTTAGTCAAGCCTATTTAAAAGACTCCGGTAACTTTGAAAGCCCTCCGTGGATGCGCTTCTATACAAGAGAGGTTAGCGACCCTTTAGCACCGCCCATGCGAAATGGCAGTCGTGGCGCGTTAAATGTGATTGACTTGGCAAATTCGCACAGTTGCGCGTTTCTATCCCTTAGCGATCAAGGACAGGTTTTTGAAAATGGTACATTTGAAGTATACGGCCGCCTCGACCGTAGCGAGATTCGAGGATGCAACTTAATGGTGAGTTTATGAAACTAGTAGTATCCGTGATTATCGCTTGCCTTTGTGCGAGCTCCGTGAAAGCACAACTTGTGCGCAGACATGCAACCCTTACTAACGAAGAGGGAGTTCTTACCCTCACGGACTCTGTGCGTGTTAGTGCGTCAAATTTTAAAAATGGAAGCTATACCGCGATCGTTCATGCGTGGGTGCATCGCGATTTTATTAATGGACTAGAACAAAGAGTCATGGCAGAAGCTGTTTTATTCAACGAAAAAAAAGACACTTTAGGCCGCGTTCAAGAGAGTTACCCATTAGATAGTCTATGGCCCAGCAGCTCACACCGCATGTCCAAGTACTACGAAGTAGTTGCTTCTGGCAAAGTCCAGGGTAAAGAACTAGAACGTAGAAGTTTTCCAACGCAAATGGTAGAACGTTTTTTCGAAGGAAAACGTGGAGGCTCACTCCGCGACCCTCTAGTAGACGCATTCAAAAAACAAGGCTGGGAGCGCAGAAATTTTGGTGAATATGAAAGTTGGGGCTACCTGAATCGTAGCTCAAACCCGGGCTTACCTGATTTTCAAGCGCTGTTCATCTTTAGAGGCAGTATGCCGTATTGTCTTGTAAATAAAGGTGATGATTTTGAATATGAAAAGTTGAAAGGATCTGAACAGCGTACGCATGGCATGTATTATTTCTTCCAACGACCTAATGATCGATTCTTAGAAGAAATAGACAATATAGTCTTTGATTATTTACCGTTGTAACAAGTAAAGGCGCCCGTTGGGCGCCTTTACTTGTTAACTTAGTATTACTGTCGATACCTAGCGGACATGTACGAGGAAATAATTTTTCTTTCCTTTTTGGACAATGATCATTCCACCAGCAACAATGTCGTTTGCAGTAAGAGTCTTATCGACGGTAACCTTCGTCTTATTAATAGCCACGCCACCTCCTTGAACCATCTTACGCGCTTCTCCTTTGGAGGGGAAAACTGCTGTGTGTTCCGATAGGAAATCAACAATTTCAACTCCCTCTGTAAGTTGTGAAGCCATTATTTCAAATTGCGGAACTCCTTCAAAAACACTCAGTAACGTGGGTGCGTCCGTTGAGCGGAGTTGATCTTCCGTGGCCTTTCCAAATAAAATGCCCGATGCCGCAATGGCATTTTCAAGATCCAGAGGGCTATGAACTCTTGCCGTTATTTCCTCTGCCAAGGCTCTTTGAAGCTTTCGCATGTGCGGTGCCTGCGCATGTTCCTCTATAATGGACTGAATTTCTTCTTTTGAACCTATGCTAAATATCTTAATGTAGTTCTCTGCATCGCTATCAGAGGAGTTTAACCAGAATTGGTAAAATGCATAAGGAGTAGTACGTCTTGGATCTAGCCAAACATTTCCACCTTCAGACTTTCCGAATTTCGTTCCATCTGCTTTTTTAATTAAAGGTGTGGTTAGGGCATGGGCAGAACCACGGCCAAGACGTCGTATTAGCTCGGTCCCTGTGGTAATGTTACCCCATTGGTCTGATCCTCCCATCTGTAATTTCACACCATTATTTTTCCATAAATGATAAAAATCATAGCCCTGAATTAATTGATAGGAGAATTCAGTAAAGCTCATTCCTGTGTCTAAACGCTTTTTCACGCTGTCTTTGGCCATCATGTAGTTCACACTCATGTGCTTACCTACATCACGGATAAATCCCAAGAAATCAAACTCCTTGAACCAGTCATAGTTGTTGACAATCTCAGCGCTGTTTTCGCCACAGTCAAAGTTTAAAAACTTTGCAAGTTGGTTCTTTTGGCTGTTTAGGTTGTGGTTTAAGGTCTCTAAGTCCAGTAAATTACGCTCTGAACTTTTCCCGGATGGATCACCCACCATGCCTGTGGCACCACCTACCAAAGCAATAGGCTTGTGTCCTGCACGTTGGAAATGAACCAAGGTCATGATTTGCACCATATTACCTACTCCCAAAGAATCCGCTGTAGGGTCAAAACCTATATAGCCACTCACCATTTCTTTGGTCAGTAGTTCTTCTGTTTCTGGCATGATGTCTTGCAACATACCTCTCCAACGGAGTTCTTCTACAAAATTTGTGTCCATGTGTGCCTTAATGATTACTTCACTTGATTAAGATGCTAAAATAGACATCAATCGTCTCTTACACCCAACTCCATCATTAAATCTGGATTAGAGAATAAGAAGGCGTGAAATTTTATATCCTGACGTTCAAAGAGTGACAATCCTTCTAATACTACCGGAACTTGTAATTCACGATCATTAATATCCTTAATAATCCAGGATTCTTGATCCTCGGACCATAGAACCACGCCTAATCTATCCCTAGTCTCTCCCATGGAAAATTCAATAATATCCAATTCAAAGATGGGTCGATTATTTAAATCTCGTAGATCGCTATACTCATCTATTTGCTCATGAGTGATTTCTGTTCCATTCCACCAAAATTGATCCCGAGAGAAAAAACGGGTACCGCTGGAGCCTATTTGCCGCATATAGCCTACAATATCCTGTCCTTCACGAAGTCTGTAGCGTTTTTCCAAATTAGTGGTGTTGATTTGACATCATTTTTAGTACTGGCGAGTTGTACTAAAAAACAACTCCCGGAGCAGATAGTTCTGTTCCGGGAGTTCA
>CAJJCK010000206.1 GCA_905182675.1 uncultured Cryomorphaceae bacterium
CCAAGATTTGCGCCAACCATGGAATGGGATACTGCAGCTGGTCAAGCAGTGGTTGAAGCTGCCGGATTTACCATGGTCGAAAAGAAGAATAAGACAGCGCTTCGCTATAATAAGGAGGACCTGTTAAATCCACATTTTATTGTTGAATAGTAGCTTTATAGGCAACACTTTCATCCTTACCTTTGTCTTTTAAATAAAACACTTTGTGACTGCAGTTGCGCCTCCCTCATTACTTAAAGAAGTCATCCGATTAGGCAAATTGAGATTAAGTACATCTGTTGTTTTTTCTTCGCTTGTTGGGTACTTATTGGGTTATCAGTCCTTTGATTGGTTGATCCTCTTATTACTCATCGTAGGAGGAATATGTGTAGTTGCAGCTTCAAATGCTTTTAATCAGATCTACGAAAAGGAGCAAGATGCACTGATGAACCGGACTAAAAATCGTCCAATCCCATCAGGCACATTAACCCTAACTCAAGCTTATACGGCGGCATTTATATTGCTAACTATTGGGTTGCTCTGTCTTTATTTTATAAATAGTCTAACCGCCATCTTTGGTGCAATATCAGTCGTGTTATATGCGCTGGTATACACCCCAATGAAAGCGAAAACGCCATTGGCAGTTTTTGTAGGAGCTATTCCTGGAGCTATTCCTTATATGTTAGGATGGGTAGCGGCTAGGAATGATTTTGATATAGAAACAGGAACGTTGTTTGCCCAACAATTCTTCTGGCAATTCCCTCATTTCTGGGCCATAGCTTGGTTTTCCTTTGATGATTACGGTAGAGCAGGTTATAACCTGTTGCCTTCTTTAGCTAAAAACAGATCGTCTCAAATATATATTATAACCTATACCATTTGGATGATTATTGCAGGTATCCTGCCAGTGTTCCATATAACTGGAGAACTAACTCTAAGTTATCTTGGTGCAGCTGGCGTGCTCGCCTTGGGCCTTTGGGTACTTTCATATGCTATAAAATTATTAAAATCAGGATCTGATGAGGTGGCACGAAAACTAATGTTCAGTAGTATTGGTTATCTCACAGGAATGCAAATTATTTACGTAATAGACAGGTACATTTAAATGGAAACATTAGCTCAGCAGCGCCGAAAGGCAGCGAAACCACTTCTTTGGGTTGGTATGGGAAGCATCACTATGGCATTTGCAGGAATGACCTCAGGTTATGTGGTAAGTCGCACAACGTTAGTACAAAATGAGCAGTGGCTGTCCTTTGAGCTTCCACCATCGTTTCTCTATAGTACACTTGTGATCGTATTCTCATCACTGGTGCTGTGGTATGGGAAGACAGCGATAAAAACAGGCAACCGAAAAACACTTCAAGGGGCTCTTTTATCTACACTTCTGCTGGGGTTATTATTTTCTTTTCTTCAGATTAATGGTTGGAGGGAGTTGACCGAGAATCAGGTCTTTTTCACAGGCCCTGGATCTAATCCGGCAGGCTCATGGGTTTATGCGATATCAGTATTTCATTTGGCTCATTTGGCAGGTGGAATCATAGCGTTGATTTTCACCATGTCTAAGTCTTTGAAGGGCAAGTACAGTCAAGAGGATTACCTTGGAGTTAGCTTGCTTTCAATATATTGGCATTTTATGGGCCTATTGTGGGTCTATTTATATGTCTTTTTGAGTGTTATTCGTTAAGTTTGCTGAAATTTTACAAAACCAATCGTTATGGCTTCTACTGCTGATACGTCGAAAGAAGAACACCACTGGGGCGGAGGATCAAGACCTCTAGGTGCACGTTATGGGAAACTCATGATGTGGTTCTTTTTGCTTTCTGATGCGTTAACCTTCTCTGGTTTCTTGACCGCTTATGGTTTAATGCGCTTTAAGTATGAAAACACTTGGCCCATCGCTGAAAATGTGTTCACTCATTTTCCTGGATTAGAAGGAGACCAACCATTGCTGTATGTAGCATTGATGACATTTATTTTAATAATGTCCTCTGTTACTATGGTATTGGCAGTTAACGCTGGAGAGAAAATGAATCGCAAGGCGGTAACGAATTGGATGCTTCTAACTATTATTGGTGGTTTTATTTTTGTTGGTTCTCAGGCTTGGGAGTGGTACCACTTTATCTCTGGTGATACTGGTGCTGTTGAGTCGAACCGTCAAGAGATTGTTCATGTATACAATGAAGATGGTGAGCGTCTAAGCTTTAGTCAAGTCATTCATGGAATGGAAGAAGGCCACGCCAGTAATCATGGTGAATCGTTTGCAAAAGAAGATGTGCTGTTTGCCCTGAAGCAAAACAATGCACTCTATTTGCAAGAGCCAGGTAAAGCGGGTAAAATGTATTCTCACGAAGAATCTGTTGCCCTACTGGACAAAGGGGATGTAGTTCAAGGAGCTAATATGATTCGCAATGAATACGGTAGAAAGCAGTTTGCAAACTTCTTTTTCTTTATCACAGGATTTCATGGATTTCACGTATTCTCGGGAGTCATGATTAACTTCGTGATTTTCTATAACATACTTTTAGGCACTTATGAGAAAAGAGGTCACTACAGAATGATTGAAAAGGTTGGTTTGTATTGGCACTTTGTAGATCTTGTTTGGGTTTTCGTATTTACTTTCTTCTATCTCGTTTAACACATATTTATCATGTCAGAACATCAAGGAACTTGGTGGATTTGGAAAGTATTCTGGATCCTACTTATTATTACAGGAGTTGAAGTTGTATTAGGAATAATCAAGCCTGAAATTTTACTTGTTCAGTTCTTAGGAACGTCCATCTTGAATTTCATTTTCATTGTTTTGACCTTGGTGAAGGCAGCTTATATCGTGCAGATTTTTATGCATGTTAAATATGAAAAGAAGGCGTTGAGATACGCGTTGTATCTCCCAACATTAATCCTGATACCTTACTTACTGTTTATTTTATTGTCTGAAGGTTCATACCTATTTAGCTAATGAAAACGCGGTCCATATTACATCGGGTAGTATTAATAGCAGTATTAGTACTGCCTGCCTTACTTTATATAGTTTTTGTTTATGGGCAAAGCGGGGTTTTCTTCCAAACCCTAGACTATGTGGGTCCAAAAGAGGTCGTGATTGGAAGTGATGACACATCATACTACGAAATCCCTTCATTCGATTTTACATCAAGTGCTGGACAGCCGGTTTCAAATGCGACCATGGACTCAACGATTTATGTTGTAAGTTTTTTCTTTGCAACATGTCCAACAATATGCCCTGCGATGAATTTCCACCTGAACAGAATCGAGCGAAGATTCAAGGGATATCCGCAGTTTAAGCTATTGAGTATCACTGTTGATCCAGAGAAAGACACGGTCGCTGCTTTGGCTTCGTATAAAAGGATAAATAACTACAATGTTGACAAGTGGATTTTCGCAACAGGTGACCAAGATCATATATATGATGTTGCCAAAAAGCTATATTTAAATGCTTTTGAAGATCAAACTGCAGACGGAGGTTTCTTGCACAGTACGAATGCTATTCTTATTGACTGGAATGGACACATAAGGAGTCGAAAGGATGATCTTGGGAACATTGTAGGTTCGTATGATGTTTTAGAGGTAACACAATTGAACGACATGGAGTCGGATATCAAGGTCCTTATAGCCGAATTAGAAAGGGAAAAACACAATTTGTTAGATGATGAGTAACTCAACGGTAGATCAAAAGATATTACGTGTCATTTATGCACTCAGTGTTATAATACCTATTGCGGTGGCCCTACTTATGGTGATGCCTGCAAGTTGGAAAATGGGTCTCGGGTTATCTGAGGAGTCTCCCATAAGCTCTTTGCCTTTGGTACACGCTATTTTGAATGGTGCAACGTTTTGCTGCTTGATCATTGCACTTGTGGCGATAAAAAACGGAAGTGTTCTTGTTCATAGGACGTTCATGCTTACTGCCTTGACTTTGAGTAGTCTTTTCTTAATTTCTTATGTCGTGTATCACACAACTTATCCAAGCGCTAAGTTTTTGGGGGAAGGATCCATCAGACCAATTTATTTCACCATTCTTATTTCACATATTATTTTAAGTGTTCCGGTGATTCCTTTAGCCCTGTTGAGTGTCTTTAGAGGTTGGACTAATGATATAACTCGTCATAAGAAGCTGGTTCGATTTGCTTTTCCAATATGGCTTTACGTTTCCTTAACAGGAGTGATGGTCTATGTATTCATGCAACCTTACTATTGATGAAGTATACTAGTTCGATTTTCGTGTTAATGATACTATTGTTTCCCTCCCTGTCTTCTGCCCAGTGTAGCATGTGTAAAGCCGTTGCTGAAACGGCAAATGGAGGAGGCTTTGGTGCAGGATTGAACTATGGGATTTTATATCTTATGGTATTCCCGTACTTGATAATCGCCGGCATCTCTTACAGGCTTTATCGATCAAAGAAGCTTAGTAAATAGCGTATCTTTGGGGGCCATTAACCCTTTCTGTTCATGAAATTCACGCCTTTACGATTCATTTTATCACCCATTCTAGTCTTGCTGTTTAACACCAGTTTCGCTCAAGAAGCGTGGACTTTAGCCTCATGTGTTGAATATGCTAAAGCACATAACTTAGACATTCAAAAGGCGGGGAACTCAGTTAAAAATATTGAGGTTCAGGAGCTACAAAGTAAACTGGCTTTTCTTCCTACGGCTAATCTTAACGGTGGTTATTATTGGAATTTCGGATTAACTATTGATCCAATATCTAATACAAGGCAGCCAGGATCTAGACAAACCTTTAGTGCTACTGCGGCGGGTAATTGGACCCTACTTTCAGGCGGACGCAATCTGTTTCAACTTCAGCAAGCTAGAATGAACCGTGTCGCGGCACTATATCAGTTTGAAGAGGTCAAGAATAATGTATCGCTTAATATAGCTTCGGCCTATCTTCAGATTATCGTAAACCTACAATTGGAAGAGGTTGCTCAAGGACAATTAACGACTTCCATACAGAGTCTTGAGCGGACAAAGTTGTTGTTCGATAATGGTGCCATTTCAAAGGATGATTATTTACAGAGCGTGGCTCAAATGCGTAACGATCAGGGAAATGTCACAAGTGCAGTGAATGCGGTCCTTTTATCTAAACTTCAATTATATCAAATACTTCAATTAGAGTCGGATTTTGAAAATTTTGAAATTGCTATGCCAGCGCTGGACCTAGATGCGTTGTCAATGTCTGGATATAATTCTAACGCACTTAAAAATGACGCTGTATCTAAGCAGCCATCAGTACGTGCCGCTGTTGCGAACGCTGAAAGCGCGAAATACGGCATACGTCTCGCTGAATCGGGTCGGTATCCTACCTTGTTTTTCTTAGCGCAATTAAACTCTAATTATGTGCAGGGACTTCCATACTTCACTGATTACTATCAACTGACGACGTATTCGTTGGTTGAGAATCCAGTCACAGGATCAATCGAGCAAATTCCGCAGCAAATCACAGTCCCTGACGTGGGGAGTAAGATAGATTATACTTTAGGAAATCAGCTCAATGATAACTGGAACCAATTCATAGGTTTAGGATTCCAAATCCCGTTGTTTAATGGCGGTGTTACCCATGCTAATGTTCAGCGCGCTAAAATTCAGGAGAACAATGCGGTATTGGATCTAAAACAAAGTGAGCTCGCTGTTCGACAAACCATTGAGCGAGCTTATGTCGATGCAACCAACTCTTTGGCATTGTATCAAGCGGCTAATGCTTCTGCTGACGCTTCTAATGAAGCATTGACAAATGCACAATTTAACTATGATGAAGGTGTGATTAGTGCGTTTGATTTGGGGCTTTCTAAGAATCAGTTCTTGGCAGCCAAGAGTCGTGAAATTCAATCTAAGTTCGATTACTTGTTCAAGGTAAAAGTATTGGAGTTTTATCTATTTAATCAAATTACCCTTTAACCTAAGCTCTTATGAAAATCAACTTAAAAGTCATCATTCCCATTGCCATAGTATTGATTGGCGGATTAATTCTAGCGAAGAAAAAAGGATGGATTGATGGCAACAATGATGCGGTCATCATTGAAACTGGATTTGTCCACCAACGAACGGTAGTAGAATCAGTTACGGCTAGTGGAAAGATCCAGCCTGAGGTTGAAGTTAAAATGAGTCCTGAGGTCAGCGGTGAGATTATTGAAGTCAATGTCGTGGATGGTCAATATGTTAAGAACGGTGAAGTGCTTGTAAAAATCAATCCTGATATATACGAAAGTGTCATCACAAGATCTAGAGCAGCTGTCAACAGTTCAAAGGCAGTTTTGGCACAGAGTGATGCGGCTTTGATTGAAGCTAAAAAATTATGGGAAAGAAGCCAGAACTTGTTTGTCAAAGGAGCCATCTCTCAGCAAGAGTTTGATGCGGCGCAACGCTCAATCACGGTTGCTGAGCTCCAAAAGGAAAGCTCAAAATACGCCCTTCAAAGTGCTGAAGCGAACCTGGATGAAGCGTTTAAAAATTTAAAAAGAACAACTATAATAGCCCCTATTTCGGGGACTGTTACACAGCTCAATGTTGAGCTAGGGGAGCGCGTTGTAGGTACTGCGACAATGACGGGTACAGATATGCTCCGCATTGCTGAACTTGATACCATGGAGGTCTTGGTGGAGGTGAATGAAAATGACATTGTTAAGTTAGCTGCAGGCGATACAGCCTTGATTGAAATAGACGCCTACCTAGGAGACAACTTTAAAGGTGTGGTAAGTGAAATCGCAAATAGCGCTAAACTAGCTATGGGTGCTTCCGCAGACCAAGTAACTAATTTTGAAGTGAAGATCCGTGTTCTGAATAACAGTTATGCACATCTGATAGAATCTTATGGTAAGAATCCCTTTCGTCCTGGAATGACGGCTACCGTTGAAATCGTTACGAATAAAGTAAAAGGTGCTTTGGTGATTCCTATTCAAGCGGTTACTGTTAGAAAAGATACTTCAACAAGAGCGAGTTCTTATGGCGAGATGTATGGAGAGGGTGATGAGAGTTTTGAAGTTGTATTTCTACCAATGGATGGTGAAGCGAAACTTCGTGTAGTTAAGAGTGGAATTCAAGATGATGAATTCATCATTATTGAAGGTCTAGAAGACTCTACAGAGGTTATCACAGGTCCATATAGCGCCGTGTCCAGGTTACTGAAAAACGGTGCATCTGTTAAAACACAAGACAAGAAATAATGATTCTCTGCCTCGAAACGGCAACTAAGAATTGCAGTGTAGCGCTCGTTGATCATTCTGGGCTTAAAGGCGCTCTAGAGGAGCGAGGAGAGAAGTTCGTTCATGGTGAACGCCTGCATGTACTCATTAAAGAACTTTTAAGCCAGTTTGCCGTGCTTCCTGGTCAAATAGACGCAGTATGTGTCGGAAAAGGCCCGGGTTCTTATACGGGGCTTAGAATAGGTGTTAGTGCTGCAAAAGGATTGTGTTATGCATGGAACATCCCTTTAATGAGTGTGTCCACCTTAGAATGTTTTGATTTCCCTGATACCGCTGAAGGGGATGTTGTTATTTCTGTACTAGATGCCCGTAGAGATGAGGTTTATGCCCAAGTGTGGGAAAATGTCAGTGGTACATTGATTCCTTTAGATTTGGTAGAAGCAGTAGTCCTCAATGAAGAATCATGGTCTAAATATAAAGACCATCGACTTTTTGTGATTGGCGATTGTGCAGACAAGGTCAAATCCTTAGTGGCTTCAAATGACAGGTGGCATTTCTTAGATAATAGCTATCCCTCAGCAAAACAAATGCTGCGGAGTGTTCAAGAGAAATCATATGATCTTGAGGACGTAGCGTATTTTGAGCCGTATTACTTAAAAGATTTTGTGGCTGAAAAATCAAAAAAGAAATGGCTTTAAGAATCTCTTAGCCTTTCATGATTTCAGTATACTGCGGACAGTTTGTAAGGTGGTCGTTGACCATTCCGGTCGCCTGCATATGCGCATAGATTACCGTGGGTCCCACGAACTTAAATCCCCGTTTTTTCAGGTCTTTGGATATCTTTTCAGATAGTTTAGTGAACCCTGGAACCTGCGAAGTCGAAGTAATGCAATTATTGATCGGTAGGTGGTTGACATAGGACCAGAAAAAATCGACGAGGGAGCTGCCTTCGTTCTTTAGGTTGATTGCCATCTGTGCATTGGATATGGCTGCTCTAATTTTAGCTTCGTGTCGAATGATCCCTGCATTTTGCATTAGATTGGCTACTTCACGGTCTGTCATGGCAGCCACTCTATGCATATCGAAAGAATGAAACGCTTTACGAAACTCCTCCCTTTTATTTAATACTGTAATCCAACTAAGTCCTGCTTGAAAGGTTTCGAGTAGTAAGAATTCGAACATCTTAGTTTCCTCTCTCACTGGTCGCCCCCATTCCTGGTCATGGTATGATTTATAAAGCTCAGAGGATAGACACCAAGGACAGGTGCTTAGTTTTTCCATGTATCTATAGCTTGTGTGGTAGAATTGGTGGGTAGCAGACAACTTGAGTTCTTACACACGTAAATTAACGTGTTTCCCGGTGAAAATCGCCCTTTAAGCAGTGGTCCATCGCCGTCTGTTAAACTTTGAAGGTATACGGTACCCGGAACATAAGTTGATTTTGTCATAAGTGCGCTGAAGATGTTGGACTGCGCACCGCAGACTACAATTTCATTGGTTCCATAACTTTTCTCCAAACCTAAGGAGAGCCAATTGGAAAAATTGGGTCCATATTTAAATACTTTACCGTGAACAGCTTCTAGCATTTCAGTCGCGGTTTTACGGTACGCAGTTTGTTCAGAAAACTGTCCAATTCTAAAGAAGAAAAAGGCACACATGGAATTTGCACTTGGAATAACATTGTCCTCAATCTCAATCACTTGTTGCCAATCCGCCACGTTACTCGAAGCATACGGTCGGAAAGGACTACTGCCTTGATTGGGAAATTTCTTGACTATAGTTTGAGCTATTTCAAGTGCATCCTGTAAAAAATGATCTTGTCCGGTCAATTGATAGCCATATAAGAGCGCTTGACCATATGCGGCGTAATCGTCTAAAAATGCTTCTCCTTGCGCTTTACCTCCTGAGTATTGATGGGCTAATTCACCTTTTTCAATCAGCAACGAAGTCATGGCGTCAATGAGTGTTATGGCAAACTTATCATAGCCTTTCTCAGGAAAAGCAAAATGGGCGTTTGCAAATCCTTCTACCAACAGTGCATTCCAGGTGGTAATGGCTTTTTCGTCACGCACAGGTTTAGGATGGGACTTTATCCTAACTTTCGAGGCGGCCCTTAGTGCATCATGCCATCCTTTCTTAAGGTCGCTAAAGTCTTCGTCTATCTCAGGGTGCTGTTTGATGAAGTCTTCGTCTAAAAGAGTTCGGTGAAGAATAAACTTGCCTTCCCAATCATGGCCTGGAATAAGGTCAAAATAAAGTTTAAAGAGTTCCTTTTCAGGAATAACCATGGCCTGAATTTCCTGATCTGTCCAGGTATAGTAGCCACCTTCCTCTCTGTTTTCTCTAGGAGTTCTTGAGTCCGCATCTAGTGCGGCGGCATAAAGGCCCTCTGTTAAGTGCATTTCCTTACGCAAAAACCCAATACTTTTATGTACAGTTTCACCGTACAGTTTCATAGGTGATGCTCTATGAGCTTTTGAGTAAAGGCTAATAAGTTGCGCGTTGTCGTAAAGCATTTTTTCGAAATGAGGAACTTTCCAAAATCTATCCGTGGAATAACGCGTAAACCCACCGTGCAACTGATCGAAAATACCTCCGAGGGCCATATGATTTAAGGTATTAAACACATAGTCCGTCATGCCTGTATCTTTCGCGAGTAGGGCATAATCCAATAGAAAGCTGTAATTAGAGGGTAAAGGGAATTTAGGCGAACCGTTTGGTCCGCCGTTAACTGGGTCAATAGTTCGTTGCCAAAAGGCAGCCACATCCTGAAAATCCTCAGGTTTAAATCCGCCGTTCTTTGCTTTGAGGCTGACTTCAATCATCTCATTCAATCCACTGCGCATCTCTTTACCGTAATCCTTTATGCGATCGGGTTGGTCCTGCCACATTTGAGCAATTTGACTTAAAGCACTCACCCAGTCTTCTTGGTTGAAATAAGTGCCGCCGAATACAGGAGTCCCATCCGGGAGTGCAATCACATTGAGTGGCCAACCGCCCGCGCCGGTCATGAGTTGAACAGCACTCATGTAACGCGCATCTATATCCGGTCTTTCTTCCCGGTCTATTTTTATAGAGACGTAATTGTCATTCATGATCTGGGCCACTGATTCTTTTTCAAAACTCTCTTCTTCCATCACATGGCACCAATGGCAGCTCGAATAACCAATAGATATGATCATTAACTTTTGCTCCTTTTCCGCACTATTCAGCGTTTCTGGGGACCATAATTTCCAATGAACAGGATTGTCCTTATGCTGTCTTAAATAAAGGCTGGAACTCGTGTTTAATTCGTTCAAAGATTGATTCATGTTACACTGAGGTAATATAAGTGTCGATATAAAGAGAAAAAGGTATTTGCGCATTATCCAAATTTAACCTTAAGTTACCTCAACTAGGACTTTGACGTGTTGTTTTTGCGGCCTAATGATGCCGCTAACTTTTTGAATTCAGAGATCTATTATATCTAATACAACCAAAAGATATTCGGAAACGGTATACAGGATTCATAATGTCTTTGTTCATAGACATTGGGTAAAATAAAAAAGGCTCCCAATTGGGAGCCTTTTTTATGAACCATGTTGTTCCGCATAAAACTTATAGAAATAAGGTATGGTCTCTATCCCTTTAAAGTAGTTAAATACTCCGAAGTGTTCATTGGGACTGTGGATAGCATCGCTATCGAGTCCAAAACCCATTAAGATACTTTTGGCACCTAAAATTTGCTCGAAAAGAGCTACAATAGGAATAGATCCACCACTTCTTACAGGAAGCGCTGCCTTGCCAAAGGTCATTTCATATGCTTTTGATGCACTTTTATACGCAGGATTACTCGTGTGTGTAACGTAAGGTAAGCCGCCATGGTGTGGGGTAACCTTTACAGAAACACTCTCCGGAGCAATGGCCTTGAAGTGTTGTGTAAATTTTTCTGTAATATCCGCTGGATCTTGTCCTGGAACCAGACGCATAGATATTTTCGCGTAAGCTTTAGATGGAATGACCGTCTTCGCGCCTTCGCCTATATACCCGCCCCACATTCCATTAACATCTAATGCTGGTCTGATGGAGGTACGCTCGGATGTTGTATAACCATCTTCCCCTAAAGGAGCTGGTATTTTAATTGAAGCATTAAAAGCTTCCTGAGTAAAAGGGGCCTGCGCCATTAAAGCGCGCTCTTCAAGTGATACGATCTCAACGCCATCATAAAAACCAGTGACCGTGATTTGGCCGTTGTCATCATGTAAGCTAGCGACCATTTTCGCGAGAATATTTAGTGGGTTGGCTACTGCACCGCCATAAAGCCCACTGTGTAAATCTCTGTTTGGGCCAGTGACTTCCACTTCGACATAACTCAGACCCCTAAGTCCTGTCGTAATAGAAGGCGTATCATTAGCGATCATACCAGTATCAGAGATAAGTATGGTGTCGCAAGCGAGTTTGTCTTGATGTTCTGAAATGAATGGTTCAAGGTTCATGGATCCCACTTCCTCTTCACCTTCGATCATGAATTTAATGTTGCAAGGAATTTCTCCTGCATCCTTCATGACTTCGAAAGCTTTAAAATGCATAAACATTTGCCCTTTATCATCACATGCCCCTCGAGCGAAAATAGCTCCTTCAGGATGAATTTCGGTGCGCTTAATGACGGGCTCAAACGGATCTTGATCCCACAGGTCAATTGGGTCTGCAGGTTGAACATCATAGTGACCGTAGACTAATACTGTGGGAAGGCTTGAATCAACAATACATTCTCCGTAAACGATAGGGTGTCCGTTGGTTTTAAATATTTCAACATGATCAAGACCTAATTTTGACATGTGCCCTGATATAGCTTCAGCACAAGCTTGAACGTCCGAGTTATAAGCTGGGTCAGCTGAAATTGATGGAATGCGAAGTAATTCGAACAGTTCATTAAGTAAACGGTCCTTGTTGCTTTCTATAAATTTTTTCGGGTTCATAACGTATCTTATTGTTTGAATTCCCTCAAAGTTACAGACTAGATATTTCATAGGTCTTAAAGTGAGGATTTTTCTATCTTCGAGACATGCTTAAATTGATTGTTTTCTTATTCTGTATGACTACTGGCTATATGCTAGGTCAAAGCATGACAGTGTCCTCATTAGGGAATTATAAGAAACCCTACTGGATGGCCTCTAATATCCTTGTTGATTCCACCCTGTCGATTTACAATATGGGACAGAACGCTTTGCCTTTAACCCAAGCCTCAACGACTCAGATAGGATATTTTCAAGCAAATGACACCACGTTCCCTGTTCAGTCTGGAATTGTAATGGTCGCAGCGCAAAATGCATCCGATGTGATTGCCGCGACTAATGGTGCTGGAAACAATACCACTTTTACAGATGCCGAGCTGTCTTCAGTATTGACGCAACTGGGGTCATCGGGCTACGCGATCAAAGACATGGTGGAGATAGAGTTTAGTTTTATCGCTCAAACGGACACCATATCATTTAATTACTGTTTTGGTTCTCATGAATATGACGGATATACCTGCTCAAATTTCAATGATGTGTTCGGCTTTTTTCTGGAAGGAACGTACATTGATGGGGTGACAGCGGCCACTGGACAGACTATTGTAAAGAATATAGCGACCATACCTGGCACGACTATTCCTATTGCAGTGAATACTATTAATTCAGGCTCTTCAAGTTCAGGCAATGCATCCAATTGCTTAAGTGCAAACCCAAATTTTGTTGCGCATAGCGCCTATTTTAACGCGTCCAATGGTTCTATCACCACATTAGATGGCTACACAGATAAATTTACAGCGAAGGCTAATGTGCAATGTGGTGGATGGTATACGATTCGGCTTAAGCTTGCGAATGTCTCAGATAACGCTTTAAGTTCAGCCGTATTCTTAGAGGAAAACTCCTTAAAAGGACCGGTTATTACCATCAGCGATTCAACCAATGTTGGAAACACTTTTAATGACTCCCTTTTGGTCGAAGGCTGCAATAAGAACCAGATCATCTTCGCGCGATCTTCCAATCTGGGCGTTACTATGAAAATCCCTATTGCAACCGAGGGCAATGCTATCGAGGGGCAGGATTTTAGCACGCTACCGGATACCTTGTATTTGTTACCTGGACAACAAGCTGACACCTTGACTTTTTGGATCTATGATGACAACCTCGTCGAGGGATTAGATACTTTAATTATTGTCCAAGATTATGTGTTCACGGATTGCTATAATTATCCAGTGAATAGGATGACTTATTATCTGCGTGACAAGGATACCTTGGATGCAAGTATGGTGTTGTTATCATCTTCAGATTCAGTGTCATGCCCAGGGGATAGCGTTGAATTATCTGTAGTGCTAAATTCATATGAAGGAGACTATTATGGCTACTGGAATGGCGATAGTGTGATTGCACTCAATAGATTTGTTGAAGTATTGTCAGATACAACGTATACGTTCACAGTTTTTGACGAATGTGGGGACACCCTGGAATTAAGCCAAGATATTTTCTTGAAGCCCTATACTTCTATGGTTTACGAAAGAGATACGGTTCGCGTCTGTCCTGGGGATTCTGCGATGCTGGCTCCCTTTTATTATGGCGGCGAGCCCCCATTGTCCTTTTATTGGTCAAATAATCTATCTCAAAACAATCCACGGACCTTTTTGCCTTTTTCAGATACTTCGTTTTATGAGTTTAGTTTAACGGATGGTTGTGGTGTATTTAAGTTGGATAGTGCACAAGCGATTAACATGCCAGCACCATCAGCAGGGTTTCAATATCTTAATGATCCGTATGTTCCGCTAAGGGTGTTGTTTGATGAAAAAGCTTCTAATGAGGTCACATGGACATGGTACTTAGATTCCACGGTCATCTCAGGAGAGACGTTTGAGTATGACTTCTCTAGACCAGGAGATTATGAGGTAACACAGGTGGTGTCAAGTGACTTCGGCTGCATAGACAGCATCACTCTTCTTGTTGCTGTGGAAACTGATTTTTATATGTACATACCAACAGCTTTTACTCCTGACAATGATGGTGTGAACGACTGCTTCCAAATCAAAGGAGTTGGATATGAAGGGTATGAACTCGTGGTACTTAATCGTTGGGGTAATGAAGTGTATAGAACCTCCGATATTGATGCATGCTGGGACGGTACATTTAATGGAAAGAATCTACCTATGGGCGCCTATTCCTGGAGAATGATCGCTTATTTACCATTTGATGAAATTGTGATAAGGGAAGGTGTCCTTTCCTTGTTAAGGTAAAGTTCCTATAGAAAAGGTATGGTAAGTATGCCTAAAATTATGATGACTTTATAGCCTAAATGTGCCCATTTAAGGTCTTTCAATTCGTTCGTTCTGAGTGTTGCAAGGTTGGATAGCGTAAGCATGACTAGGATTAGAAATATACCTTTTTCCGCGATGTCAGAAAAAAGATCTCTCGTGAAAAAAGCAGGTATCCAAGCGATAGAGTTACCTATTAAAAGTGCAAACCGAGTTTGACCCAGTCCATATTCACTTGCTACTGTGGAACGCCCCACTAAAACATCTCCTTTAAACATCATTAAATCTTTGAGTAACTCTCTGGAAAACAGCGTTAGTCCTAGCAATGCACCAAAGGCAAAAGTGTGAATACTGAGATACTGCTGGTAAACGGATATTCCAAAAAAAGGAACCAATGCTAAAATCGCAGCGCTGCTGTGCGAGACAATCGGAATAGTTTTTAATTTATGGCTGTGCAACCATAAAGCGAAGGCATATAAACCGTAAAAAAGAAATGCTCTATAGCTCACTGTTACCGCCATAACCATGGCAATAAGTAAAAGAGTAAGGGCTATTCTTAGGCTCGTGCGTTTACTGACTAATCGTTCAAAAGCAGTTTGCTGAGGTCTGTTAATACTATCAGACTCTAGGTCGTAAAAGCTATTGATGAGGAATCCAAAAGACAGGACCAGAGCTCCGGACCATATAACGAGGTGTGTGTTGGTGTCAAATAAAGTAGATAATTTATCTCCTTCAGGTGCGAATACAAATAGTGCCGCCAGATACTGACCCGTAACGAGCATTAAAATATTGTACCAACGAATTTGACTCAGAAGAGCCAGAGATTTCAGAAATTTTAATCGACGTCGGCTAAGTGGTTTCAAAATCTATAAACAACCTCAGGATCGAACTCCTTGAATTTGTCTTTGATATTTTCGTAGTCTCGAGTGAATCCCATGACAAAACCTCCACCACCTGATCCGCAA
>CAJJCK010000207.1 GCA_905182675.1 uncultured Cryomorphaceae bacterium
TAGGATACAAAGACAGTTGGGATACATAGCGTGCTGCCGAAAACAAATGCCGGCGACGTAGGATCCCATGCAGTATATCCACGAGCCTCAAAAGTATTTCTTATTCCACCATTAGGAAATGATGAAGCGTCAGGTTCTTGCTGAACCAGCATTCCTCCTGAGAACTTTTCCATAGCCTCTCCATTACCCGTAGGTTCAAAGAAAGAATCATGCTTTTCAGCTGTAGATCCTGTAAGCGGCTGGAACCAGTGCGTATAATGCGTTGCACCCAAATTAAGGGCCCAAGCTTTCATTCCAGAGGCGACTTGATCTGCTATTCCTCTTGAAATTTTACTACCGTTTTCCATAGCATCGACAACCGCTTTAAAAGCTTCAGAAGTCATATGCTCACGCATTGCATTTCTATTGAATACGTGTGATCCGAAATACTCTGATACACGAGCCTCAGGCGCCTTAAAGTTGTTAGGCTTGCGGCCCATTGTTTGTTCTAATGCAAGGAATCTTACCGTTGGCATATGATTGATTTTTTTATGTTTTAACAAATGTACCCCTAAATTTTTAGGGGTACAACAACTTAAACATAATATTCAAGGCTATTACCCCCTGAAAATCAAGCATAAAATAAACAAAATGTATAAAGATAAAAGAATAGCCCCTTCTAGACGATTCAATCGGTCTGCCTTAAAGAGACCCATGAGCGGAATAATGAGAAACGTTAAGAGAATACTGTACGGGAAATCGAAAGTAAATAAAGCCTGATCTTCCATAATGATGGGTTTTACTATGGCAGTAATACCCAAAACACTCAGAATATTGAAGATATTAGATCCGATAATATTACCAATAGCGATATCGGACTCACCCTTTTTCGCTGCCATCAAGCTGGCAGCTAATTCAGGAACGCTGGTACCAAAGGCCACTATGGTTACTGAAACAAATCGCTCGCTCAACCCCCAGTCCAGTGCCATGGCAGAAATACCATTCACAAAAAATTGAGCACCAAACTTAAGTCCAGCCGCACCGAGAACAAGGAATAAAACACCTTTACCTATCGCCATGGAATCAGCATCTAAATCATCCATGGGCTTGACTAGCGACTCTTTCCTGGCTCCTACTATCTTGAAAATGTTGTAGCCTATCAAAAGTGTAACCAGTATTACACCTTGAACCGCGGAAATACCTCCGAAATACAAGAAAACACCCAACATTGCGTTCGACACCAATAGAAAGATCCAATCGTTTCTATAAGTCGTCCGGAGTGCGGACATCTTAAACAATAAGGCTGTGCTGCCTAATATCAAACCTATATTGGCAATATTAGAACCGATCACGTTGCCTAGAGCGATATCACTTTTCCCTTTTAAAGCAGCAACAACACTAACGATTAGCTCTGGAGCGCTCGTCGCAAATGCAACCAGAGTCAGCCCAATAACCACTTTAGAAATACGGAGTCTGTGTGCAATACCAACACTTCCTGTTACCAGAAGTTCCCCCCCTAATAACAGCAAACCAAAACCAGCGAGTAACGAAAGAGCCATCACAGTTTAGTTCCGCGTTTTATTGAATCAGTAACTTCCTTAAAAGCATCACGCCCATCCTTAATGGTTTTTTTAACCTCAGTTAATTTTTGATCTTCAGCACTATCTAAGATCTCACGCTTGATATCATTCGTTGCGTTTTTGACCTGCTTGATAAGCTTTGCTGCAGAACGAGCCATGGTTGGGATTTGCTTTGGACCAAACAGGAGTAAAAATAATAGAGCAACAATGATAAACTCACCACCACTTACATTGAACAAAAGAAAGACTTGTACCATAGCTCAAATTTAAGACAAAAAAAGCCCCGCTGTGCGATGCACAGCGGGGCTTTTAAATTCCTTTTGCTTATTACTCTTCTTCTTTAGAAGAATCAAACATTACTGGGGTAGCGATAAATAGGGAACTGTACGTACCCACAATTACACCAAGCAACAATGCAAACATAAATCCACGTATTACTTCACCTCCAAACAAGAAGATTACAAGGAGCACAAAGAATGTCGTCAAGGAAGTATTGAACGTACGACTTAACGTCTGGTTCAACGACTTATTAACCCCTGCGGTTAAGTTCTTTGTGCGACCGCCTAAGTTTTCACGAATACGGTCAAACACAACCACAGTATCATTCAATGAATAACCAATAACGGTTAATATAGCTGCTATAAATGCCTGATCGACCTCCAATTGAAATGGAAGTAATCCATCTGCTATAGAGAACGCCCCTAAAACGAATAGTACATCATGTAACAAAGCGACCACTGCTCCCAAAGAGAACTGCCATTTTCGGAAACGCATCAGGATGTAAAGGAACACAACAATTAAGGAGAACAGTATACTATAGATAGCACCCGTCTTAATATCATCAGCGATAGTAGGACCAACTACTCTAGATCCCACAAGACCTATAGCCTCTTCTGTTGCGTCTGTAAAGAAGTCTTCGCGAGCAATTTGCTCAGCAAAAAAGCCAGATACACCAGCGAAAAGTTTATCCTCAATATCTTGA
>CAJJCK010000208.1 GCA_905182675.1 uncultured Cryomorphaceae bacterium
TGGAGGCTTGAAGCGGGCTCAAAAATCACGTTGAATTACACGGAGAAAGTCACAGAAAACTTTAGTATTACCGCGAAGCCCAACCTGTTTTTAAGCTACCTCACTCCACTAAACACAGTAGACGTTGCATTCGATGTTATAGCGCTCTATAAGGTGAAAAAACACTTATCGCTTAACGCCCATATTCAGTTCTTACGTGATCTTAATCAGGTTGACGCATGGCAGCGCCGAAGCGTGCTTGGAATTGGATTGGCTTATTCCATACAATAACAGATTTTATGCGGAACACGACTGCAAATAAAAAGCCGCCTGATAGGGCGGCTTTTTGTGTTCGAAAACCATGAAATTAACTATTTCACATAGACTTTAATGCTCGCGCTCATATCACGTCCGTAGCTGGCGTGTACGCCGTTTGCAAACTGCATACCTAGACGAACCTCACCTTGAGGTAAAGTAACCGTATCTGAGACTTGACCGCCTCCGTAGTGGATGTTCTCGCTATTCGCTGGAACAACCTCCCCTTTGGCAAGAAAGGCGTTGCCTATCAGCAGATGATGGTGTCCTGTACCTTCCACGATTTCGCCTGCAGGACGAACATCCATGCCCTCCACGCCAAACTCAATGTATACTGGATTCTCTAAAGTGTCGTTGGCTTTAAGATTTCCAAAAAAGACTTTTCCGACTGCTTCATCCATTGCTTCAGGAGCCATGCTTTCGTGTTGGTGTTGGCTGTGAACGTCTGTGTTTGGCGCTTCTTCAGAGGGGCCACAAGCAACAAGAAGGAGTGCCAGACTTAATACGGGTAAAAGGATTGATTTCATAAGATTATTCAAATTCTATTAATACATTATTCTTCTCAACAGCTTCTCCTATGGAAACGTTCACGCTCTTCACGACACCGACGTCATCCGCCTTTAGGACATTTTCCATTTTCATAGCCTCTAAAATAACCAGCCCATCGCCTTTCACAACCTCTTGTCCTACTGTTACCAGTACATCAAGCACTTTCCCAGGCATTGGAGCCTTCAGCTTAGAAACTTTAGCCGAGCCTACGTTTGCCATACCCATTTTCTCTAAAAGAATGTCAAATTCATTTTTAGCTTCCAGGATAATCAGGCTTCCGTTTACCTTAAGGGTATATGTTTTAGCCTCGTCATTACGCTCTATCCATTGGACATAATAGGACATATTGTCCTTTAGGATATGCCACGTTTGGGCATCCACTTTTTCTATATCTAGACTATAAAAGTCGCCATTGAGCAATCCTTCGGATTTGCCCTCTGTGGGCGTGACGTCGAAGGATTGTTTCCCTGTGATTTTATACATAATGGGTGGTTCGTTTGCCGATTAAAGATACAAAAGGATTAGTCCCGTTTGGCAGCATAAACGCGAGCACCCGCTACCGCTATTACTTCTTCTAATTCAGAGGGTGCGCTGTAGACAGGAGGATCTTCACTGAATTGGAATATAGCGACTACTTGATCGGAAGTCCCTTCTTTACCGCGAGTAATCATGGCACTATTGCTTGCCGTATCTATTTGTAGCTCCATATCACGGCCATCTGCTCCGTTTGAAAGTGCTACATGGTTGTGCTTTAGGGACATCATCTCCGCAAAAAAGTAGGCATCAGGGTGTGTTATTGACCAGTCTATCCCAACGGTGTCTTTGGTGAAAAACGGAAATTGATGGTTTAACCCCGCTTCTTGCCCTGTATAAACCAGCGGCAGGCTTCGCTCCATCATAGAAGAGAGGACAAACATAGCCTTGCCCAGCTTCCCCATTCGTTGACTAACGGTGCCATTCCATGTGTTTTCGTCATGGTTTGTTGTGAAGTACATCTTCATGGTCTCCTTGGGCCAAAGCGTGTCACACTTGTCAGCATATTCTGCAAGCGCGCTAACGTTCATTTTACCTTGAGCCAATTCATTTAATAGATGATGGAACTCCCATCCATAAACGGCATTAAACCCGACATCCATAAGTGCAGGGTCTTCCCATTCAGCGAGCATAAATATAGAGTCATGATTCTCGCGAAGATCATTAATGGCGGTTTTCCAGAAGTCATAGGGCACAAAGCCAGCAACATCGCAACGAAACCCATCAATATCTGCGTTCTCTAACCACCAGTTCATCTCGCCAATCATGGCTTGGCGCATTCCTTCTGCTTCGTAGTTGAGGTCTGCAACATCTGTCCAGTCGGTAGGAGTACCGTCATTATCAACAGCTACAATTGGATAGTTGCCTGCGCTGTCTGCTGTATAAAAATGTGGATGGTCACTCACCCAGTTATGGTCAAAGGCCGTGTGATTTGCGACCCAGTCAAGAATGACCTTCATTCCCAAAGAGTGTGCCTGCTCAACGATCGACTGAAAGTCTTCGAGCGTACCGTAATCTTCATGCACCGCAGTATAATCTGAAATACTATAGTAAGAGCCGAGCGCTCCTTTTCGATAAAGTTCTCCTATGGGCTGTATAGGCATGAACCATAAAATATCTACCCCTAGTTCTTTGAGTCGTGGCAAATGCGTTTGGAAGGCCTGTAGTGTTCCCTCGTCAGTAAATTGACGAACGTTTACCTCATAGATGTTGGCTTGCTCAGCCCATTGTGGTAATGTTGAGGGCGTAAAGGCCGATTCTGACGTAGGAGCCTCTTGGCATGAGAACAATGTCAACGTCGCTGCGAGTGATAATAAAACTATTTTTTTCATAAGTACGAAGTGTGTGAAAAGGAAGTATTTCCGGAGCTATTGATCAGTATGAGTGAAGAAGGCTCCGCAATTAATGCTTTGAACGACATGGTCATCCGCTGGAACGGTAATATTCCAATCGTCAAGATGGCGATCTTCGTGGCTGTTGTTGAAAAAGAAACGTACTTCTTCATTTAAGTATTGACGGACGATGATCAAAATATGTGGCCCTAATTGCTTTATAGTGGTTGAGCCGTAGTTGAGGGCCATGATGTTTTGGCGGCCGTTATTGAGCGTAGAAATCCAATCAAATAGTTCTTGTTGACGCCTAGAACGCTCGAAGTTCATCATTTTACGGTTGTCCGGATCATTACCGCCGTGCATGGCAATTTCATCTCCATAATACAGGATAGGAATACCGGGAACGGCAATATTAAAAGCATGCAAGCATCCCATTTTACGGTAGCCACGTTCTAAGGGTTCCGGAATCTCTCTGGTCCAGCCGGCTAACTTAGTGTCTTCGCTTAGACTCAGGTGCCCAGATGCCATTGAGGCAAAACGAGGTTTGTCTTGGTTTCCTGAAATGTTTCCCATCAAGTGGTGATGTCCATAGTATTTTAAGGAGTTCTCCAATGCTTTAGCAAGACGGTCAAATGTGGCACCTTCTTGTGTGAAGGCTTCAAAAGCGGCATCATAAAGGTTAAAGTTGAATTGGCCATCAACCTTGCCTGAGCCAACATAACTGGCAATAAGTTCGTCTGAACCATAGGTCTCTCCTATCTGGTAAACATGCTGTATGCTTACGTGCCGGATTTTATCCGTTAGCAGTCTTGTGAAATTCATAGGGATGTGCTTTGTTGCATCATGCCGGAAGCCATCAAAGTCATATTCCGTGATCCAAACTAAAGCACTGTCGCTCATCCAATCTGCTACGGTGTCATTGCGCAATTCAAGGGTCGGCATGAAGGTGTCGAACCAGGTGGTTAAGCGCTCCTCGTCCCAAAGTTGGGTATTAAGACGACCGTCATCTGTGTATTTATTAGTGGCCCAATTTGGATGCTTTTTATACACGGGGTGTAATTCATGGACGTGGTTGGCAACATAGTCAACGAGGACGTTTTGATTCAAAGCATGAGCGTCCGTTAAAAAAGCATGCACATCTTGTTCTGAAGCAAATCTGTGGTCAGGTTTAATGTTGCTTATTGGCCAGTAGCCATGATAACCAGAGAAAGAACTGACAGGGCCTCCTTGATTCCAAAGTCCCCATGCATTTTCGGGGTTTTGCGTTATTGGGCTGATCCAAACGGTGTTTGTCCCAAGAGAATCAAAGTAACCCTGGTTAAGCTTTTGATGAATTCCCGCGATATCTCCCCCCTGGTAGTTCGCGCGGGGGTGGATGGTGGAATCCGGGACAGGCGCATCATTAGTGGCATCGCCGTTAAAAAATCGGTCCACCATAGCGAAATACATGATAGATGTGTGCCAGTCCCTGCGGTCTAGCTCTGCGGTATGAAGAACAGCGCGGCCAAATTTCATAGGAATTAACCAGTCACCACCAAGTTTCCCGTTCCGTGCAGTGTATACCCGAATCCATGCGCGCTTAAAATCTGCTGCGTCTTTTGGAATAGGAATAAAGACACCCTCATTAGTGCGTACTGTGGTTGCAACACGGTCATTAAAAAACACGAGAACTTCTTGATTTTCAGGGACGGAAGAGAATGTCAGTAGCGTATCGTTAGCACCTAAGAACACCAAAGGCTT
>CAJJCK010000209.1 GCA_905182675.1 uncultured Cryomorphaceae bacterium
TGTTTGGTTGCTCCATGTAAGAGGTTATCCCACCGGCTACTGCTGCGCGACTTTCCGAATATATATCACCTTTGTGCGTTAGACCGGGCTCCCTAAAATGGACCTGATCATCGATGATTCCAGGCAATAGGTACTTCCCTTCCGCGTCAATGATGATCACATTTCCGTTTTTAGGACCTATCGTCGGATCGATTTTAGCAATCCGACCTTGCTCTATTAATAAATCACTCTCAAAAATTTCGCCTTCGTTTACGATACGCGCATTCTTGATTAAGTACGTTTTTTGCATGTATGGGTTTGGGTAGTGTTGTTATTCTTTGGTGAAGAAGCTGAGCAGTTTGAGTTTCACCACACCAAAAACAGCTTCTTTAATAATGCCTGAAGACATTTTACTTTCTCCTTCTGTCCGATCCGTAAAGATCACAGGAACTTCTACAAGAGTCATGCCCTTTCTCCATGATTTGAACTTCATTTCTATCTGAAAAGCGTATCCGGCGAATTGAATTTTTGAAAAGTTAAACGATTCTAAAACTGCACGTTTATAACAAATGAATCCTGCTGTTGCGTCTTGGATGGGCATGCCTGTTACAAATCGCACATAAACACTGGCGAAATAGGAAAGTAGCACACGACTCATGGGCCAATTCACAACATTCACTCCTGTCGCGTATCTTGAGCCAATAGCGACGTCAGCTCCAGTTACACATGCTTCTAACAAGCGAGATAGATCATTAGGATCATGGGAGAAATCACAATCCATTTCAAATATGAACTCGTAGTTCCTTGCTAATCCCCAGTGAAAACCGTGGATATAGGCCGTACCTAAACCCAGTTTACCTCTGCGCTCTTCCAGGTGAATTCTTCCATCAAATTCTGACATTTTCTCACGGACTACTTGGGCTGTTCCATCTGGAGAACCGTCGTCTACGATAAGCACGTCAAACTTGGTTTCAAGGCCCATGACAGTATCCAACATCTTACTGATGTTTTCAATTTCGTTGTACGTAGGTATGATGACGAGGGCTTTTGACATATCGACAAAGGTAGCAAAGAAACCCCTAAATTAGAGGAATGAAATGGGACGTATATACAGGTAAAAATTGGTGGAAAGCCGCCTTGATTACTTTTGGAGTAATCATAGGTATTGTCTCCCTATTTTACACAGAATCCTTTCTCAAAGAATTACGCCTAGAGGAAGAGCGTAAAATCAAACTTTGGGCGAAAGCCGTGGAAGCCGTTTTCCTTGCAGATGATGACAGCAACCTTGCTTTTTACTCTCAAATTATCCAAGACAACAAAACCATTCCAGTTATTCTAACGGATCAAGATGATCAAATTATCGCTCATAGAAACCTAGATGTTTCCGAGATAAACCCTGAGAAATACCTCGCTAAAAAGCTTGAGGAGTTTAAGAATTCGGGACAGATGATCGAGAATACCTACATCGATGGAAAAACCAATTTCTTGTATTACAAAGGATCAAGTTTATTGACCAAACTAAGGTGGTATCCACTGTTGTTGCTTGGGGTGATCTCCATTTATATGCTCATCAGTTATATGGCATTTTCAAATGCTCGTAGAAGTGAACAAAACAAAGTTTGGACCGGTATGGCTAAGGAAACGGCACACCAGATTGGCACACCGCTAAGTGCCCTGCTTGGCTGGATCGCTTATTTAAAGGAGCGGTACCCCGCGGAGATCGCATTCAAAGAAATGGAACGTGATGTAGACCGGTTAAGTTCGATTACCGAGCGGTTCAGCAAAATTGGTTCTCGTCCTGAACTCACAGATACAGACCTCAGCGGGACACTCCAACATACCGTGGATTACCTCAGTACAAGAATGGGTAAAAAAGTGAGTTTCGAGCAAGACATCTCTTTAGGATTACTCGCAAAGCATAACCCACAACTTTTGAGTTGGGTGATAGAAAACTTAGTTAAAAACGCTACGGATGCAGTAGAGGGTAGTGGTGTAATCCGCCTAACTGCTTCTCCACTCGAAGATTCGATTAACATTATTGTCCATGATTCCGGTAAGGGCATACCGCTAAAAATTCAACGAAATATTTTCAAACCCGGATTTACTACAAAAAATCGAGGTTGGGGCTTAGGTCTCAGTTTAGCGCGACGCATTATCGAAGAGTACCATAACGGAAGCATCGCACTGGTTGAAAGCGGTTCTGAGAAAGGCACTACATTCAAAATCGTTTTACCTGCTGCGTTGTAATGATTCAAAACAGCCTCTACCTACATATCCCTTTTTGCAAGCAAGCTTGCCATTACTGTGATTTCCATTTCTCCACAAACCTTAAAACAAAAGAGGGTGTCCTTGCTCAAATGCATCTGGAACTCGAAAGTAAAGCCCTACTTAGTCCTTGGAAGTCCACGACGCTAAAAAGTGTTTATTTTGGCGGAGGTACGCCTAGCATTTTAGCTTCATCAGAATTAAAGGAACTGTTAAACGCAATAAAGTCCTTGTTTTCGTATGCTCATGATATGGAGGTAACCCTGGAGGCCAACCCAGACGACATCACGTTAGATAAACTAAATTCTTGGCATGACTTAGGTATAAACCGATTGAGTGTGGGTATTCAAAGCTTTCATGAAACCGAGTTGAAAGCTTGCAATAGAGCACATGATTCTTCTATGGCTCATTCGGCATTAGAAATGATCAATGCATCAGCATTTTCAAACTTTTCTATAGATCTCATTTATGGTATGATAGGCTCATCTATTACCTCCTGGAAAGAGAATTTGGATTTGGCTTATTCCTATGCACCCTCGCACATAAGCTGTTACATTCTCGCCGTCGAGAAGCGTACTGTACTTGACAAACAAGTGAGAACAGGAGAGGTGGTCCTACCTTCAGATCATATCGCTCTTCAGCAATTTGCAGACCTGAGGGAATGGGCAAAAATCCATAATTATGAGCACTATGAGCTTTCTAACTTTAGTCAACCAGGCCGTCACAGCATACATAACAAGCACTATTGGTCCTATCAGCCCTATCTAGGAATTGGCCCAGGCGCCCATTCGTTTAATGGTGAGCAACGTTCCTGGAACGTAAGTAACAACATCCGATATGCAAAAGGTGAAGCTGGCGATCATGAAAATCTATCCGTCCAAGAGAAGCTGAATGAACGCCTGATGGTTCGTCTGCACACGAGCGATGGTTTTATATTATCAAGAGATCTTGATCCGTTAGGACTAAACCCTGATATGACTGCGCGGTTTACGTATAACATCAAAAACGCACTTGAACAGGGTAAGATTATCGAAATACCTGGAGGGTTTAGAATTTCCGCAAGCGATTGGATCGTGAGTGACCGTATCATTTCAGATTTATTTATTGAAGACTAATTGACCATGAAAGCACAAATCGTTATTAATGACCATTCTTATACCATTGAATTGAATAAACCATACGCTGACCTGAGCATGGCGGTTAGCAACGTTGCTCGAGCGTGGTACATCAACGCCCCTACTTTTGAACCCGTTGTATTGGGAGATTGGAAAGGATCTGTTGCCTTGGGTGGTGCTGTGAATTTTTTTAACGTTTCATTCAATCCGCATGCTCATGGAACACATACTGAAACTGCTGGACATATCACGAAGGAGCGCCACAGCATAAACACGCATTTTAAAAATCCGTTTACGAAATCTGTCTTATTAACGGTAACTCCCAAAGAAGGTATTGTAACGTTTGAGCATTTCCTCACACAATGGGAAAAAGCATCTGGTGAAGATTGGTTGGATGAAGTAAAGAGTGTCATTTTCAGAACTGAACAACACGGGGGTAGTTTAACGCGTGAATACAGTAATACGAACTGGCCTTTTTTAGCTCCAGAAATTGGCTCGTTTCTTCGCAGCTCGGGGATTGACCATCTCGTCATTGATCAACCGAGTGTAGATCAAGAGGAAGACGGCGGAGCATTGGCTTGTCACCGCTCTTTTTGGGGGCCCACCCCGTTAGAATCTTTGCAAAGAACAATTACCGAATTAGCTCATATCCCAACTGACGTATCTGACGGAGCTTACCTTTTAAACTTACAGGTAGCGCCACTGGATAACGATGCCGCACCTTCGAGGCCTATTCTCTATCGCCTTATTTAACCGAGTTTTTATTCTTTTCTACTTCTTGCATCTACCGCCGCTAGAGTAGCCATATTAACAATCTCTCGAACAGAAGCTCCAAGTTGTAAAACATGTGCACTTTTCTTCGTGCCGATCAACATTGGCCCAATGGCCTCAGCTGCACCAAAACTTTGGAGCATCTTATAGGTAATGTTTCCTGCTGCAAGATTTGGGAAAATGAAGACATTTGGACGATGACCTACCAGGTCAGAGAACGGAAAGCTCTCTTCCATTAATTCAGGACTCAGTGCAAAGTTTGCTTGAATCTCACCATCAACAATCAAGTCGGGATGCTCCTTGCGTAAAATCGCACTAGCCTTGGACATTTTAACGGCATCTGGTCCATCACTCGATCCGAAATTCGAATAACTCAACAGGGCTACTTTTGGTGTGATGTTCGTTCTGCGAACGGTATCTGCCACGTTAAGTACCATTCGAACCAAGTCCTCCACCGTGGGGTCGAGATTAATAGTTGTGTCAGCAAAGAACATTGGACCTCGTTTTGTGAGTAGGATATACATCCCTGCAGCCTTACTCACGCCCTCAGTTGTGCCAATCGTTCTCAGGATCGGCCTTAGTGCTGTAGCGTATTTCACGGTTAATCCACTAATAAGTGCATCAGCCTTATCTTCTCTAAGCATCATACTACCAAAGTAATCTCTGGTCTTAACCTTTGATTTACACTCCGCAAGGGTCCATCCACGACGTTTGCGTAACTCATATAATTTAAGTGCGAACTCTTCACGCATCGCTCTTTCTTTAGGCACATCAATAATCTGTACCCCTGGTAGCTCGAGTTGATACTCCTCTATAATCTCATGGATACGGTCTTCTGGACCTAGGAGGATGGGTACCGCTGTTCCAGCACTCAAGAGTATCTCAGCTGCTTTTAAAATCCTGTATTGATCGCCCTCGGTAAAGACAACTCTTTGGGGTTTAATACTAGCGTTTTCGTTCAGTAATCGAAGGAATTTGTCATCGCGGCCCAGTCTGTCACTTAGCTCTCTGTTATACGCCTTCCAATTAGTAATAGGGTTCTTTGCCACACCCGAGTCCATAGCTGCCTTTGCAACAGCAGGAGCTACGGTAGTTATTAACCTTGGGTCAAATGGTTTCGGGATAATGTATGTTCTTCCAAAAGAGAGATTACTCTCTCCATAAGCCAGGTTGACCATCTCTGGAACCGGTTCTTTAGTCAATTCAGCAATCGCTCGGACTGCAGCAAGTTTCATCTCCTCATTGATAGCGGTTGCTCGTACATCAAGCGCTCCGCGAAAAATAAAGGGGAAACCAAGCACATTATTCACCTGGTTTGGATTGTCACTTCTGCCAGTAGCCATAATAATATCCTCACGAGCCGCCATGGCATCCTTGTATATTATTTCGGGGTCAGGGTTCGCTAAAGCAAACACAATTGGATCAAGGGCCATACTCTTGACCATTTCCTTAGAGACCACTCCTCCTTTTGACAAACCAACAAAAACGTCAGCACCTTTCATCACATCAGATAAGCCACATGGTTCGTGTTCCTGCGCAAATAGTGCCTTCTCTGGAGTAAGGTTTTCTCTTGATGCTGTGATCAAACCTTTAGAGTCACACATAAACAAATGCTCTGAAGTCACTCCCAAAGAGAGGTATAGCTTCGCACAAGAAATCGCTGAAGCACCAGCGCCGTTGAAGACAACCTTCACCTCTGCAATGTTTTTGTCCGCAATTTCCAGCGCATTCAGAAGTGCTGCTGAAGTAATGATCGCCGTACCATGCTGGTCGTCATGCATGACCGGTATATTCAGCTCTTCTTTTAATCTTTTTTCAATGTAAAAACAGTCTGGCGCCTTAATGTCCTCAAGGTTAATCCCGCCAAAAGTAGGTGCGAGGGCTTTGACAGTATCGATAAACCTATCAGGATCAGCCGCGTCTAACTCTAGGTCAAACACGTCGATATCAGCAAATATTTTGAAGAGCACTCCTTTTCCCTCCATGACGGGCTTGGAAGCCTCAGGACCTATATCTCCTAGTCCCAATACCGCTGTTCCATTTGTGATCACCGCAACTAAATTACCTTTAGCAGTATACTTGTATACATCTTCAGGATTCGCTGCGATTTCCATACAAGGTTCCGCTACTCCAGGTGAATACGCTATACTCAAATCTCTTTGAGAGTTAGAAGGCTTGGTAGGAACCACTTCAATTTTACCCGGTTTAGGATACTGGTGATAATGAAGGGTATCTTTTTTCTTTATCGATCTGCTACTCATAATGAGTTGATTTTTTTAGTACAAAAATGTATTAAATGGGAATCTTGTTGCATGAATTTCAGCAGTGACTCTGTATAGGGTACGGCGCAATTCATCAATATTACTTTTGTCTTGAGCAGATATAAAAACGGCTCTCTCACCAATTTTATTCATCCAACTGCGTTTCCAATGCTCCAAATCATAGTTTCTAGAAGTCAATTCTAGATCAAACTCATGGGCCTCTTCGAAGGTGTATGCATCAATTTTATTAAAGACCATGATCGTTGGTTTATCCAAACTATCAATCTCTTGTAAAATCGTATTTACACTTTCGATATGATCCATAAAATTTGGGTGGCTGATATCCACTACATGTAAAAGCACATCAGATTCTCTGACCTCATCTAAGGTTGATTTAAAGCTTTCTACAAGCTGGGTAGGAAGTTTTCTGATAAAGCCAACAGTATCTGTCAGCAGCAAAGGCAAATTATCTATGTTGATCTTTCTAACGGTAGTGTCCAGTGTTGCAAAAAGTTTATTCTCAGCCAAAACATCCGTTTTACACAACAGGTTCAGCAAAGTACTTTTTCCGACATTTGTATACCCTACGATAGACACCCTGCTTAGCTTACCCCTGTTCCCTCGTTGGGTGCTCATTTGCAAGTCAATCTTCTCGAGCTTCTTCTTCAACAGGACAATTTTCTGCTGAATAATTCTTCGATCTGTTTCAATCTGAGTTTCTCCAGGACCACGCATCCCAATACCACCTTTTTGGCGCTCAAGGTGAGTCCATAATCTCGTCAAGCGAGGTAGAAGGTATTGCAACTGGGCTAATTCTACCTGTGTACGGGCGTAGGATGTTTGAGCTCTTGCAGCAAAAATATCAAGAATCAGGTTTGTTCGGTCCATCACCTTGACCCCAACAAGAGCCTCAATATTCTTGAGTTGGGAAGGTGTGAGTTCATCGTCAAAAACGACCATGTCAATCTCTTCCGCCTTTACATAACCTGTAATCTCCTCCATTTTCCCTGTTCCCAGAAAAGTCTTTGGATTCGCTTTGGTGAGTTTTTGGGTAAACGTATGTACAGTGTCCGCTCCTGCCGTTTCAGCTAAAAAGCGAAGTTCTTCGAGATATTCGAACGTCTTTTCCTCATCTTGTAACTGGTGAATCACCGCTATGAGGATACAACGTTCCCTTTTAGGCGCTTTCTTAGTTTTAAGCTCTAACATATAATTCTATAAGAGATTATGCTCCTTGTAGAAATTCTGACCAAGGAAATCTCGTAGCCATCAACAAAAGTCCAATGCCAAACCATATCACGATGTGTTTCGCTTTGTCCTTGTCCTGCTGGCTGCGCTTACTCTTTGCGTTACCTACGGTCACTAACGCCGCACCAATCAACATGGTTGCTGGGTGCTCAATGTACTTGAAACGCATGGCAGCGTCTCCCATAACACTTCCCATATCCTGAAATATGTCTAAATTAAAACCAATCAACATCAACAGACCAACAGTTACCTGAATATGAGTGAGTATCAAAGTGATTTTATTCTGTCTCGCCAAGCTGGCAGTAAATTGTTTATCTGATTTCCAAACCAGAAAATTCTGAACTATGACCACCAGCATTAGCAATAGCCACAAAAATGGCATCCAGTGGTGAAGGTGAAGTAATCCTATGTACATCTGATTGTATTTTAGACAAAGTTACAAAGGGCATACTTAGCAACAGCATTATGAAAAAATTCCTTCTGGCCTCTCTACTTGTTATTATTGCGCTCACTGCAGCAGCGCCTCTCCTACTCTTTTCAGTGCAGGACAACTACCATACTGATGTTACTGTCAAGCTTCCTGAGAGAATAGACTCATCCGAGCAACGACTGGCCAGTGCTCTTACATTCAAAACCATATCACAGGTCCCTGAAATGATAGACAGTAGTGCATTTGAAGAGTTACTGGCACAATTAAACCACGACTATCCCTACCTATGGGCTAACGCCGAAGTTGATACTTTCGGACAATATACCCTGCTCATTAAACTAAACGGATCCTCGAGTAAAGCACAGAACTACTTACTGATCTCACATATCGCGTTAAGTAGGAGTTGCAGAAAAAGGATATCTCTCCATAGAAGTGAACTTTAATCTCGCCGGTGGTCACAGTAGTCTGCCTGAACGCGAAAACGCAATAGCAAAAGCCGCAGAGTTTGTGACGTACATTCAAAGTGATAAAATCTAGATCGGAAGAGCACACG
>CAJJCK010000210.1 GCA_905182675.1 uncultured Cryomorphaceae bacterium
CTCACTTTTAATGCGTTGGATCTCGTTGAGTAGTTCCCCGAAGTATCCCCGAAGTTTGTCATAATCATTGACGACGAAATAGGTTTTTCCATCGATCAATTTTCGTTCAATCACGTTTTCACTAGTACCACGATCAAAGGCCCATGAGGCGACTAGTTGACGATTGCGCATATGGTCTTCTTCAATATCATCACCAGGTAGAATTCTGCGCAGTTGCAGCATCATACCATTGCTGATGTAATTATCAAATTCAGAATACCCAGCTTCTTTATTTTCCATTAGACCAATTTCTTGCATCTTATCATCGAGGATAAAGTAAAGTGCCACTAGATCGGCACGGGCTTCTTCTAGCGTAGAACTATAATTTTTTAGAGTTTCTTTCGGGGTACCTATTCCAGGATTAATTTTTCCTGAGGCATGTCCCACCACTTCATGAAGTGCAGTGTGCATTTTAGAACCTAAAACACCGTAATTATCAGCCCGTTCACGGTGCATAGTGGAAAAGCTAAATTCCCTAGCCATTCCTTCACCGGAGCTTTGGTGGTAGGCGTCTTCAATATTCCCTAAAGAAACACTTTTTGATCCATGTTCCACACGAATCCAATTCGCGTTAGGTAGATTTACGCCAATAGGGGTAGAAGGAGAGGAGTCTCCAGCTTCGCCTACAGCGGCTACAATCTTATAGCTCACACCAACTACACTTTCTTTTTTATGAGAGTCGTCTATTGGGCTGTTGTCTTCAAACCACTGTACATTCTCCGCAACTACAGACATACGTGCGCTGGCATCGAAGTCTTTTACCTGGACAACCGTTTCGTACGAACCACGATATCCCATAGGATCATTGTAAACTTCTACAAAACCATTAATGTAATCCACATCGCCATCAGTATTACTTACCCATGAAATGTTATAGTCGTCCCACTTGTTTAAATCACCTGTTTGGTAGTATGCTATCAATAGACCTAGTGCAACTGCTTGACCTTCGTTTTCGGTGACGTTTTTAGCTTGTTCGAGGTGGCCAATTATTTGGTTGATACTCTTAGAGTAACGGCCATCAGCACTAAAAACTTCTTCGTAAAGATTACCCTCTTCATCCCTCGATAGTCTGCTGTTAAGCCCGTGACTTAAAGGACGCGCAGGATCCGCATCTACTTTAGCAGCGTAAAATGCTTCTGCTTCTAATTGAGTTACATCTGGCGCATAGAAGTTAACAGCTGAGGCTAAGAGTAAGTCGACACCATCAGCTCTGTTTACTTTTTTAGCATCAAATTCCGGATCGAATATAGCACGCTGGGCCTCTTCCGAAAGTGAACCACCCAATTCTTCTATGGTTTTTAGAAACCACTGCTGGTCAAAGTTCGCTTCAAACTTCACATTGCTGTAATGATGGTGAATACCATTTGCGAAAAACACACGCTTTGCATACACCTCAAAGTCTAAAAACTCTGGAGAGGCATGATCCACTTCATCACTAGAAATAATAGTTTCTAAGATTTTTCTAATCTCCAAGTTGTGTCTGTAGTTACAGTCCCACATGATATCTCTACCGGCGAGTCCTGCCTGGGTAAGGTGGTAGGCATAGATTCTCTGTTTAGAGGATAAGTTGTCCCATGATGGAACCTGATAACGCAATACTTTGACATCGGCAAAGCGGTCTACCTGCCATTGGAAATCGTTGTGAGATTCTTCGGTGTGCATTTCTTCTTGAGGGTTACAGGAGCTTAAGGCCAGTACAGCCAATCCTAGGAGTACTATTTTTTTCATTAGAATTTGGTAATTTGAATGTTAATATACCACAGAATTTGAGTCAGTCATAACCGGCTGCGGAAAACATAAAAGACGGCTTCACTTGGAAGCGATTTTCTATTACTGAATGATTAAACGGGTCGTTCCTACTGTCTCGCCATTACGACTGAATGCGCGAAGAACATAAGATCCCGGTGTTAAATGGCTTATGTCCCAACGATTATTAATCTGAAGGAGTTCCCATTGTTGGCCATTCATGTTGTAAA
>CAJJCK010000211.1 GCA_905182675.1 uncultured Cryomorphaceae bacterium
AGGCCTTGGCCTCAGGGGTGGTTTTTTTTTGCATTCTCTTTGTTCTAAATGGACCTTAAAGAGCGAATATCTGCACCGGTAGGCTTCTGAAAAAGCGCTAAATCAAAATGCCGGGTTGCCGCATATAAATGGTCAAAAATATCGGACATGATGTTCTCATATTCATTCCATTCTGTGGTAGTGGTGAAACAATACACTTCCACAGGAATGCCCTCAGTGGTCGGTTGAAGTTGTCGCACCATTGACATATGGTCTGTATGTATGTTGGGATGTCTCTCTAGATAAAACTCGATATACCTGCGGTACAATCCAATATTTGTTTGTCGCCTTCCGTTGAGTAAGCTCGCGCCCGCAATATTTCTTGAGGTATTTACATCATCAATTTCATCCTGGCGCTTTTCCATAAACAACCGGATCAGATCAATTTCTTTTAAGGCATCTGATAACCCTTGGTCTAGATGCCGTATCGATGTGATGTCAATATTAATATTTCGCTTGATTCTACGAGCTCCGGAATCATCCATACCCCTCCAATTCACAAAGCTTTCCGATACAAACGCGATTGCAGGAACTGTACTGATGGTTTTATCGAAATTTTTCACTTTTACTGTAGTGAGGTCTATACTTAGTACATCACCATCGACTCCATACTTAGAAAAAGTCACCCAATCTCCAACTTTTACCAAGTCGTACATGTGTATCTGAAAGTTGGCTAATAAGCCTTTGATGCTATCTTGAAATACGAGTATAAGAATAGCGGTTGTCCCTGCAAAGGCACCTAAAACAGATCCTGCTGAAGTACCTGTCAATAGAGAGATCAGAGCGATTGCTGTGCCGAAAAAAGCCAGTAATCTCATGACCTGAGAAATCGTACGAATAGGTGTATTGGTATACTTGTCATTTTGGCTGAGCCAGTTTTCAAGTGCCCTCAGTGTTCTATTAATGAGGCTTACCATGAGCACTAAGAAGTAGATCACAATGATCTTCTCCAAAAATGGAATGACTGCGGGTACATCGTTAAAAACGTACGGAAGACTTTGATAAACGATCCCTGCTGGTACTAAGTGCGCAAGATTCTTGAATACTCGTTGCTCGAAAAAGTAGTCGTCCCATGTCGCTTTTGAGCGCTTAACTGCGGCATGAATGACGCTGATAAGAATACGTCTGGACAGGAAGTCCGCCAATAATGAAATAACAATAAGAATGATGAGATCGATACCAAGAGATATCCACTCGATCCATTCAGGGTTGATGTTTTTATTAGCGAGCCAATCAGTAGCCCAGTGAAGTTTTTCCATTAGTAAGGATGAGACATGGTTACGCTGTCAAATCTAACAGAAGTTGCGTAGAAATAGCCAAGTCCAAATACAGTGGTGTCATCTTGTCGTCTAATATTCCCTATTTGAGGGCTGTAAGGGACACTAAATAAACCTCCATTATTAACATTTCCCGTCATAATATTCAAGAAATCATAAAGAGGAGGTGATATTGTGCGAATTTCATAAACGATGTTAATAAGTGTATCTGTGTAGACGGTATAAGGAGGCCCTATAAAGTTAAATCTAGAGATCTGAGGTCCTTGAATAAACTCTTCATCATTGAATATGGTGATACGTGAAGCTAAACTATATTCCGTCTCTTGCGGTTCACGAGTCCCCAATAATCCATCAGGAGCATAAATTTTAGTCGTTGCATAAGACTTTACCCAATACCCGTTTCCTAGACCTACCGGGTCATTCCAGAATTGATATGGGCTGTAAAATGCAGAGTCAGCATCAGCATAAAAAACGGTATCATCTACTCTATAGTCGTAATATAAACTGTCACCCTCTAGTATAGGGAACATCGGTGAGATTTGAGTAAATGGTGCTTTACATTCATCTAAAGTACTTTCCCAAACACCTGATGATGTACCATAAGTCTCAGGAATAAGTACCTCCACGCGGTAGAAGTGACCAGGCGTACTTTGAAAGTTCACATCGTGGTAGCGTCCGTTCACCGTTTCTGTGAGCGAGCCCATTAAAGAGTCACCATCAAATAATTGAATGCTGGCGCCTTCAATTCCTTGAAGGGCTCCGTTGTCAAGATATGGGTTACTTAATTTCAGATCGACGTAGGTACCCAGCGTATCTACGTTAGTTATTGCTCCACTAATACTCACAGTTGAGGAGTTGTTATAAACGTCAGTTCGTACTTTATCCGTAACGTCTGTTTCACAAGAGGTAAAAGCGATGGCGATGGCCATGATGGTTAATAGTTTTTTCATGACGTATTAAAATTCTAAGTTGTAAGTAATAGTTGGGATGGCGGTCGCGAAAATACTCAACTGAGTAGCTTGGGTGTTGCCGGTTGCATTTCCGTTATCGTCGAGTTCCTCTTCAAAGAAGATGCTGAATGCATTTTTACGTGCATACGCATTGTACACACCAAAATTCCAGCTTCCTTCCCAGTCGCGATTCTTTTTGTTCGGGATTTTAACATCCATACTCAGGTCTAAACGATGATATGCTGGAGTTCTGCTATTGTTTCTTGTAAGGGAATACGGGTAAAGAATCCCGTCAAACTCACTCTTCGCTTCAGGATAGGTAAATGGTTTTCCTGTTTGAAAAATAAACGAACCTGAGAAACTGATATTAGGCTTCCAAGCATAAGCCGCCACAACAGCGATATCATGAGGCTTATCCTGGGCAGCAGCATACCACTGGCCGAAATTAATCCACTCATCTGGTGTCGCTCCAAGGTCTACTTGAAGTTCTGAACGGCTAAAGGTATAGGCTACCCAACCTGTTAAGGCGCCTACTTTCTTTTCTAGTAGAACTTCTAAACCATAACTCCTACCGCGACCAGTCATTAGATCAACTTCAATATTATCAACTCCGGTAGGCTGAGCTCCGTTTTTGTAATCAACCAGATCTCTCATACTTTTGTAATAAGTCTCCAAACTGAGTTGCCATTCACCGTTTTTAAAATTGCGATTGACTCCAGCAGCGATTTGATCTGCTGTTCCAGGATCAATATAGGTTCCCGCCGGCCTCCACGTGTCGATTGGAAGTGATGAGGTGGTATTGGATATTAAGTGGATGTACTGACGCATTCTGTTGTAGCTCAGTTTTACTGCGCTGTTTTCAGAGCTTTTGTAATTGATTCCAAGGCGAGGTTCAAGTCCTTGAAGTCCATCAAAGGCAGCTATAACGGCTCCTTTGTCGTAACTGGTAGTATCCGTAATTCTATCATTGCGATAGGTTCCCGCGCTGGTACGGTTGTAGTTCACAACATTGCGGGCTCCCACATTATAGAAACTACTGTATCGCAATCCGCCTCGTACCGTTACTCTACTATTTACCTTCCAATTATCTTCAATATACAGCGATGGTTCAATTCCATATTCATTTTGTAATTCAATCGAGATATCAGTAATCGCACTATCAACAAAATCAGCGTTGACACTAAATGGTTCAAAATCATAAATAGTGGCTTCTCCTCCAAAATTCACCTGGTGCTTTGCGTTTGGGAACCAACTAAAACCAACTTTGTTAGATTGATTGTTTATGTAGGCAATATTATTGATTTCAGCGGTCGGAAAATCGAAGCCAATGGAATAATCATAATCTGAATAGATGGAGCTGACATTTAAGAAGAGCTTGTCGTTTATCAGGTAGTTCCAGCGTCCGGTTAGGCCCAGGTTCCCCCAATTGAATCTTACTAATCCAGGAACCCCGAAGGCATCCTTGCCATAATAGGCGCTCAGGAACAAGCGACTCTTATCACTGAATTTATAGTTAACCTTAGCATTGAGGTCATAAAAGTTAGCTATGATGCTATTAATATCGTCATCTGGAGCAAGTCTTAAAAGAAGATCCTGATAGGAACGTCTTCCTGCAATCATAAAACTAGCCTTGTCCTTAACAAGGGGACCCTCAAACATAACACGAGAGGAGAGTAAGCCTAAGCCAACCGACCCGCCAAACTCTTTTGTATTACCTTCTTTTTGATGAACATCCAGAACAGATGACAGTCGTCCTCCAAATGGAGCTGGGATACCACCTTTATAAAGCTTTAAGTCCTTAATAGCATCACCGTTAAAGACGGAGAAAAAGCCAAAAATGTGTGAGCTGTTATATACTGGAGCTTGGTCTAATAATATCAAGTTTTGATCCGTTTTCCCCCCGCGAACATTAAAGCCACTCGCTCCTTCACCAACTGTTGTAACACCTGGGAGTAACGTGATAGATCTAATGACATCAAATTCGCCTAAAAACTGCGGGATGGCCTTAATCTGCTTGGCGGTTAACTGGGTGGTGGACATTTCCGCCGTATTGAGATTTTCATCAAGCCTTTTGGCAGTCACTTGAACCTCCATTAACTCATTTGTAGCCTCTTTTAATTCAAAGTTCACAGATTGACTAGCGTTGAGATTGATCGTCTTAGTGATGGTCTCATAGCCTATGTAACTGATCGTAAAGGTTTGAGAACCTGCAGGAAGTGTAAGGGAATAGAAACCATAGATATTAGTTACTGTTCCTTGACGATCTTGATTCACTATGGAAGCGCTGATAAGCTCTTCACCGTTACCCGCATCTCTCATGTAACCACTAATGGTGACATTTTGAGCTGTGAGTGTAGCACTTAATAGAAGCCCCAATAGGGCAAACCAATTTCTCATGTTCATCAGATTATATATATTATAAGACTAAGTCTGTCCTTTTGTTCCCGTACGATAGCAATTAACATACCACGCGCATCAGAATAAGTTAATTTTTCAGGAAGAGTTTGAAGCTAAGAATGGTACCACTTAAAGTGCATCCCACAATATTCGCAAAAATCAGTGGCAAGTCGTTCAGATTATAGCCGTAAACAAGCCAGCAGAATTGCCCGGAAAACATCATGACATACATAGTTAGACTAAGGCTTTTAACCTGTTTGTCCCTGATGATTTTTACCGCCTGTGGAACAAATGCTGACGTGGTCAGAACGGCAGCAGTAATACCGATAAGAGAAGTTATATTCATGCTGCAAAAATACTTCGTTAAAGTATTTGAAATAGCTATTACGAAGAGGTAAACAGCTTTAATTGTTGATAACTTGTTAACAACTAACATACGGTTATCCAGTTTCTGCCCTTATCAGTTGTCTAAAACAGCCCTATCAACTACTTTTGCTGCTTCTTATAAAAACAAGAAAACA
>CAJJCK010000212.1 GCA_905182675.1 uncultured Cryomorphaceae bacterium
TTGTGGGGCATGGGCATGGGACATACTATGGGGGGAGGTGGCTTTAGCGGCCGAAGCTCAGGAGGTTTTGGAGGCGGAGGTTTTGGAGGCTTCGGCGGCGGATCTTTCGGCGGAGGTGGCGCATCCGGATCCTGGTAGCACACTAGAGACTTAATATCTAACAAAAAAGGCCCCTCACGTATAGTGAGGGGCCTTTTTTGTTAGATACAGAGGAACGTTTGACTAGAATTCAAAAGTGACACCGGTCATCACATTCCGAGTAGCTTGCGCGTAGTAATAAGGCGTTACCCCCCACATGTATCCATTCGCCGCATAAGATAGATCACCTAGATTACGCACCTCCACAAATCCGATGATTCGTTGATTGGCATCGCAGTTCCACACATAAGAGACACGTGCATTAACCAAGTGATATGCGGGTAATGTTTGTGCTTCTAAACCATCATTTGATAAGTATTGCTTGCCAATGAATTGGTTCCAAATAGACGCCTCAAAACCTTTCTTTGCGTAGGTAAATCTACCACCTCCAACAACTGCCGGGGAGAATGCTATGGTCGTATTTTTGATTGTGGAAGACAAAGGATCACCAATCCAATCCACATTTTGATTCTGACTTAACGCCAGATTGGTCGAGAATTGCAATTCTTTGGTAAAATTATACCTTCCTGTAACTTCCAATCCTTGACGGAAACTCAGACCAGTATTTGCACGAATCGGATAACCCTGAGCGTCTAAAAAGCCTGTTAACACTAGTTGATTCTTATATTGTTGACGATATATATTTACATCTAAATCCCAATTCTCAGAAGAATTACGATAATTCATCTCGAGATCTAACATTTGTTCCGCCTTAATATCGCCGGGGAATTCAGCATTCTGTAAATCAGTACGGTTTGGCTCCTTGTGACCCAATCCTAGATAAGCACCCAGTACTTGCTTCCCTTTTAGGCTATAGGTCAAACCTGCTTTTGGGTTAATGAAATTAAATGTTCTGTCAAAATTTGCAGGACCAGTTGCTGATCCACCCGCGGAAGAGTGCTGCACGAAACGGTATTGTAAATCTCCGTAAAACATCATTTTATTCTGTGTTTTTGACCATTTCGCATAGATGTTGGCATCATCTTTTACCGCATCTCCACTGTAGTAATTTGGGGATAGTGCATCAACGTTTGGGTTATTTGCCCAAATCACTTGACCAAAGTGCGCTCCTTCATAGCGGTGTGCTCCTCCGCCAATTATCAGGGTATTCCCTTTAGCAGAAGTCATCCAAGAAGCAGTGGCACCGTAAAAATCATTATCTAACCATTTTCTAGTGGCTATATCTCCAAAGATCACGGTATCTCCGGCAGAATTATCATAGGGTGATATACCAAAGTCAGCGAACCCATAGCCTTGATTGTATTCTTCAAAGTATCCAGCTCCTGCAGTATGATGAAGTGCCGCACTTAGTGTCCCACCTAGAAGGTTATTAAAACTATAATGAAGCTGTGTATGTTCCTGTCCATAATCATCAACTTGGTCATCATATACACCTAGAACATTCCAATTATCGTCGTAAATCGCCCCTGCAGAATTGGTGGTAGGTGCTGCATCATATGTTCCACCATACATGGTCGTTGAGTCAATTCCCCACCACGCTTGATAGGTTCGTTCACTGCCTCCGAATCTTACCATTTCTAAAGAATGACCGCCACCGGCAAAACCCCCACTGAAGTAATAGGATTGTAAATCTGACGAAGCACGGTCCACATAGCCGTTGGAGGTAATGGTCGAAAGACGGGTGTTAAGCCAAAAGCCATTCTTAGTTTGTCCCGTATTCGCTTCAACCGTTGCACGTTGGGTACCATAAGAACCTAGACCCATTGTTACGCGTCCACCCTGCTCATTAGCTCCAAGGGTATTGAGACCCAAAGTAGCGCCAAAAGCACCTGAACCATTCGTAGAAGTACCTAGGCCCTTTTGCAACTGAATGGCATTAGTTGAGGACATTAAGTCTGGGGTGTTTACCCAGAAGACACCATGACTCTCTGCATCATTCATTGGGATGCCGTTGACCGTCACATTTATTCTCGTGATATCGGATCCGCGAATACGCATATTGGTATATCCAATACCATTACCCGCATCCGAGAAACTGACAACACCGGCCACATCCTGAAGCACGTAAGGAAGGTCTCTTCCTGTATTTAACGATTGAATGTCCTTCTTATTAAGATTGACTTGAGCGATCGGATCGCTCTGTTTTGCCCATGTTCCAAGAATATTTACTTCCTTTAATTTTGGAGCAATGAGCAGGAGTTCATCCACATTCATGGAGTCAGAAATTTGTGCTTGAGCAAAGTTGAGACCTGCCACAAATACCAGTGCACTTAAAAAAAATCTTTTCATTTATTTGGTTGTTCAACCACGTCAAGGGGCAATAACGCGTAATTACACATCTATTGCTTATCGTTCCTTGGCAGCATTACCTGCCCAGGTTCTATGGGTATACTCTCAGCCCGTAGGTTTTTCAACTTTCTGGGCACCCCTTTGAGACAGGCCAAATGTATATCAGAATTTCGTTACTTTTGAGAATGACGAGAAAAATTATTTATGTCACAGGAGTATTAGCCGCATCTAGTTTCATTTTTAGTGTGGTTTTCAAAGTACTTCATTTAATGGGTGCACCCTCGTTATTAATGGCGAGTGCAGTTTTTGGAGTATTGTTTATTGGCTCCGTAGCCTGGTATAAATACCATGGTGTTTAACGCTCTTTTTTTTCGAAAACACCCCATTGCTTTAATCGCAGCTGCTCACCAACCTTTGGCTGCTGACCTACCCTATATCCGTTGTACTTGTAGAGTTTCTTGAGCTTTATTCCATACGCTTGACTTATCATTCGCATATCCTGCCCTGAGACAACTTTCACCCATTTCTGCTGTGCGTTGGCTCTTTTAAAGTCTACATAAATTCGGTCACCTGTATGGAATGTCGTTTCCCAAGTAGCGTCGTTTATATCAAGTAATACGGCAATTCGCATATGAATAGAATCAGCTACGGACTCGATGCTTTCACCAGACTTAAGCTCGATAAACGGAGACATTCCTGTGACATGTTTTACACGGTGTATTACGAACTTCTTTCTATCGCCTCTTACGATTCTATTCTTACCGTTTAGGGTAGGTCCTTTCTTGTCAGATACATTTTGATCAGAAACTTGAGCGATCTTGATTTGAGGTTCGTCATAGGTGTGCAATTCCGCTTCTTTAATAATTTTGATAAGACGATCTGCATAACTAGGTGAAGTAGCATATCCTGCCCTTTGCAATCCTTTAGCCCATCCCTTATAATCTAATGGATCGAGATCAAATAAGAAAGCATAGCGAGAGCCTCTGACTAAAAAATCCGTATGATCCTCAAAGCTAAATCTGACATTCTCGTATTTACGGAAACATTCGTCTTTTTCGTCATCGTCATGGTACACCCTCTCACCGTCCCAGTCACTGTGACACTTGATACCAAAGTGATTGTTTGACTTACT
>CAJJCK010000213.1 GCA_905182675.1 uncultured Cryomorphaceae bacterium
TTGCCTCTTCGAATAGGGGCTTCGTCCATAATATCGTCATGAATCAACGAAAAATTATGAAATAACTCTATGGCTAAAGCTTGCGGCATGGCTTTCGAAGGAGATCCATAAATTCCAGCGCCCATAAGACTTAGAATGGGGCGCAAACGCTTTCCTCCAAGTCCCATAATGTAATGCATGGGATCATATAACTTTGCAGGGGTTTTGCCAAGGTTTAATTGATCCAGTTCAGCCTGAAAAAGCTGTTGTAAAGCTGCCAGTTTTAGCATATTACTTCAGAAGTTTAAGTAGGTACTGTCCATACCCACTTTTAACGAGGGGTTGGGCTATTTTTCTGAGTTGTGCGGTATCTATGAAGCCTTGCTCGTAAGCAACCTCTTCAATACAGCCCACCTTCAAACCTTGACGCTCTTCAATCACCTCAACGAACTGTCCAGCCTGTTGAAGACTTGCGAAGGTACCTGTATCAAGCCATGCGGTTCCACGGTCTAGTACACCTACCTCTAAAGCACCCATCTCTAGATAGATCTTATTGATGTCTGTAATTTCTAATTCTCCCCTTGGGCTAGGTTTCAAATCTTTAGCGATACCGACAACGCGGTTGTCATAGAAATACAAACCTGGAACTGCATAATCACTCTTAGGGTCTTCCGGCTTCTCTTCAATAGACAATGCCTTCATATTCTGGTCAAATTCTACCACACCATAGCGTTCTGGATCACTCACTCTGTAAGCGAAAACCACACCACCACTTGGGTCTTTACTATCCTTAAGGACCTTTGCCATGGAGGAACCATAGAAAATGTTATCACCTAAAATCAATGCAACGCTATCGTCCCCTATGAACTCCGCCCCAAGAATAAAAGCCTGGGCTAACCCCTCAGGATTTTCTTGAATCGAATACCGAAAATCACAACCCAACTCACTACCATCGCCTAAAAGCTTCTCAAACAATGGTGCGTCATGCGGCGTAGTGATGATCAATATCTCGCGAATGCCTGCCTGCATCAACGTGCTCAGTGGATAATAGATCATGGGCTTGTCATAGACCGGAAGCAGTTGCTTACTAACTGCTAAAGTCAATGGGTGTAAACGGGTACCGGATCCTCCGGCTAGAATTATTCCTTTCATAACATATTGTTTTCATCGTCCTCCGAAGGGTCCACTTCCGGATCGTAAATATCAAGGATGTTGTCGCTCAAGTCTTTTTTCGTAATCCACTTTTCCATGGTGAGTAAGAACGATGGCAGCAACAATAGATTGCTCAACATAGCGATTAACAGCGTTATTGACGTCAAGAGCCCTAGCGCCTGAGTGCCACCAAAATTCGAAGTAGTAAACACTGAAAAACCACAGAAAAGAACAATCGACGTATAAAACATACTTAATCCTGTTTCCATAATGGAGCTTTTTACTGCCCAGGAAATATTCCAGTTATTCGCCTTGAGTTCCTGTCTATACTTTGCTAAAAAATGTAGACTATCATCCACCGAAATACCAAAAGCAATGCTAAAGACAAGTATCGTTGATGGTTTTAAGGGGATTCCTGCAAAACCCATGATACCCGCTGTGATTAACATTGGAATAAGGTTTGGTATTAATGAGATCAGCACCATTCTCCAACTCATGAATAAAAGTGCCATGATTAGGGATATCGCCAGAACGGCTAATGTTAATGAAAATATCAGGTTATTCACCAAATAGGTGGTCGACCTAATGAATTTAATCGACGCACCGGTTATGGTCACGTCAAACCCTTTATTAGGGAAAATATTAGAGACCATTTTCTCAACACGGTTCGTCAGTTCACGCATCTCTGGTGTACTCAGATCTGCCATTTGTACAGTGATTCGAGCCTTACGACCATCTGCGGTCACCATGCTACTGGCTAATCCTGTTTCATCCTTAGTACCACGAGGAAGATAGGTCAACAACCACTGCTGCTCACTTCGCGTAGGCAGAGCATACATGTCAGGGTTACCAAACATGACTCCTTGTTTAGCGAACTTCACGAAATCTACTACGGAAATTGACCGACTGAGCTCTGGAAGTAATGATAATGAATCTTGTAATTGTTCTATACGGCGGAGGGTGGAGAGCTTTTCAACGCCACCTTCGCGCTTTGTGTCTATGATAATATCCAAAGGAATTACGCCGCCAAAAGAGCGTTCGAAGTACTTGACATCCTTATAAATATGTTCCGTCTTATTAAAGTCTGATGTGATATTTCCTGCGGTTTCGATTCTAAATAAACCGAACACAGCAATCACAGAAAGAATCCCAGTAATCGAGTAGATTAACGTTCTTTTGTTCCCTACTGCGAAATCTAAGAAGTCTAAAAACTTGACCAGCCAAGCAATGTCAAAGTGATTCATATGACGCTCCTTTGGAGGAGACAAATAGCTATAAATGACAGGAATTAAGATCATAGAAAGCACAAAAACCATCATGATGCTTATCGAACTTATTACCCCAAATTCCACAAGATTTCCAGAATCTGTAAGTATGAATGCCGCAAAGCCCAAAGCCGTGGTGGTATTTGTGATCAACGCGATATATCCAACCTTTTTCACAACACGCTGAATTGCCAATACCTGATTCCCGTGTTTTTTATATTCTTGGTGGTATTTATTGATGAGGTAAATACAGTTAGGTACCCCAATCACGATAATCAATGGAGGTACCAGGGAGGTTAGTAAACTCACTCCGTAGCCGAGTAAACCCATGGCTCCTAGGGAAAAAACAACGCCGAGAACCACAATAGAAAAGGAAATAACCGTTGCTCTTATACTCTTGAGGAATAAAAAGAAAATAATCACGGTGACTAAAAGTGTTAGGCCTACCGTTCTGAATATTTCTGCCTCAAGATTTTTCGTATTCGCAATTCGCAACCACGGAAGTCCACTCATATGAAGATCTCTTCCCGTGGATTCTTCCCAGCTTAAGATGTGCCCTTTTGCTCCTTCTACAATGGGCAAAATATTAGCATTGTATAAAGAGGCCTCATCAATTCTCAGGATGATCATGTACGTATCTCCAAAATACAAGCCACCTTTATAAAAGGGCCAAGACTTGACTCTCGCTTCTAATGATATTTCTTCTTCTCCAGTCTCTGGAAGTGAATCAAATAACACATATGGAGCCAATTTATCTGTTGCACTGTCTATCTCCAACCCATATGCTTCAGTCAAACTCTGAACACTGGTAATACCCACTACACTCTTTAAAGAATCAACTAAACGTAACCAATCAACTAAGTGCTCTTTTTTGAAAAAATCCTGATCTTCTAGAGCTATAACGATCGTGTTGGACGCCTGTCCGAACTCTTCGACCAACATATTATAATCTATAGATACTGAATCTGTTTCTGGCATGAGCTTACCAAACTCATAGCTTATTTTAACAGTCGAGCCCTGATAAATCATAAAAACAGTTGACAGCGCCAATAAAGCGAGCCATGCAGGTCTGTTTCTTAAGAGGATTCTAGCGATAAAGTTCCAAAACATAACGCGTTAATTAGTCTACGATTACCCAGCCTTGTGACGCTAACACCAGGGCCTTCTTATATTTCACATTTTGCTCTTCACCAGTGGAGGTGTTCCGTATAGTGACAGCATCATTTCGTCCATAATCCTTGCCTGTATTCACTACCGGTGTCGTACGTCTTGGTGGAGACTGAGGCGCGTTCCGGTTGGACTGCTGCGGAGCATCTCCTGCGCGTCCTTCTTGAAGTTTAGGCTGCTTAGGTCCATTGGCTGGAGCTCTGCGAACTTGCGAGGGGTTATTTTCGGGAAGGTTTCCTCGAAACAGAAAACTTACAATCTCTTGATTAACCCTTGAAATCAATCCTTTGAATAACTCAAAAGACTCAAACTTATAAATCAACAACGGATCCTTTTGCTCATACACCGCCCCCTGCACACTTTGGCGTAAATCGTCCATAGAACGAAGGTGCTCTTTCCATTGGTCATCAATAATGGCAATGGAGATTCCTTTTTCAATATCCGAAATCAAACTAGTTCCTTGAGTGTCTAAAACTTCTTGTAGTACACTGGTAACTTGAAGCGCTTTTTTACCGTCTGTGATTGGCACTAATATTTTGTCAAAAGTGCTCGATGGGTCATCATATACTTGCTGGAACACGGGTAGTGCCGCAACACTAATACGAGCCGCTTTTTCCAGATAGAAGGCAGAGGCTTGATTGAAGAACTCATTAGATACCTCATCTAAAGTGGCCGTGCTGAAAACAGTTGTTTCCATCACTGGTTCGAAAGCGAACGTGAGGAGAAAGTCCAGCTTAAAAGCTTCGTAATCCTTGGTAGATTGATGGGCCTCAACAAGATCTGCTATGGTATCATAAATCATGTTAGCCACATCCACCTTAATGCGCTCACCTTTCATTGCATTCGCGCGACGCTTGTAAATCACCGTTCGCTGACTGTTCATCACATCGTCATACTCCAATAGACGCTTACGGGTACCAAAGTTGTTTTCTTCTACTTTTTTCTGGGCACGCTCAATGGATTTACTGACCATACTGTGCTGAATGACTTCGCCTTCCTCAAGGCCTAGTCTGTCCATCAATCCTGAAATCCGCTCGGAATTAAACAGGCGCATGAGCTTATCTTCCAAAGAGACAAAGAATTGGGAAGAACCCACATCACCTTGACGACCTGCGCGACCACGTAGCTGACGATCCACACGACGGCTGTCATGACGTTCTGTACCTATTATGGCCAAACCACCTGAGGATTTCGCTTCTGTCGAGAGTTTAATATCTGTCCCTCTACCTGCCATGTTCGTTGCGATAGTTACCATGCCGGGCTGACCCGCTTGGGCAATTACCTCTGCCTCTTTTTGGTGCATTTTAGCATTGAGGACCTGGTGAGGAACTTTGCTTATTTTTAGGGTACGGCCTAATAATTCTGAAATTTCAACAGAGGTCGTTCCTACTAGAATTGGTCTTCCCGCATCCCTTAGTTTGCCTATCTCCTCAATGACAGCTGTGTACTTTTCACGATTTGTCTTGAAAACGTAATCCTCACGATCATCTCTTGTAACCGGTCTGTTTGTAGGAATAACAACAACTTCCAACTTATAAATCTCCCAAAACTCACCTGCTTCTGTTTCTGCAGTACCCGTCATGCCCGCAAGCTTGTGGTACATTCTAAAGTAATTCTGTAGGGTGATCGTTGCGTAAGTTTGGGTGGCTGCCTCAATTTTGACATTCTCCTTAGCTTCAATGGCTTGATGAAGACCATCAGAATAGCGGCGTCCTTCCATGATACGACCGGTTTGCTCATCAACAATTTTCACTTTGTTGTCCATAATGACATACTCCGTGTCCTTCTCAAACAAGGCATAGGCTTTGAGCAATTGATTCACCGTGTGAATGCGCTCAGATTTTATCCCATAATCCAACAAGATCTTATCTTTCTGTTGCGCCTTATCATCAATACTGATTTCCGCATCTTCAAGAAGACTCAGCTCTAATGTAATATCCGGCATCACAAAGAAGTCTTTTGCCGTACTTTTTGAAATGAGCTCCGTTCCGTTTCCGGTCAAATCAATTTGATTGTTCTTCTCTTCAATGGTAAAAAACAATTCCTCATCAATGAGTTTCATTTTTTTGCCTTGCTCCTGCAAAAACACCCCTTCGGATTTATGTAGAATAGACTTCATGCCGTCTTGGGACAAGAACTTAATAAGTGGCTTTGACTTCGGTAGGCCGCGGTAAGCTCTAAGTAATTTCTCTCCACCTTCATCCACCTTGCCCTCAGCAATGAGTTTCTTGGCTTCACTTAATTCCTTTTGAACTAAGTTTTTTTGAGCCGTCATTAAATCCTCGACAAAAGGCTTGAGATCGTTAAATTGGTGCTGATCTCCTTTAGGAGTTGGACCAGAAATGATCAACGGCGTTCTTGCGTCATCGATTAAAACGCTATCGACCTCATCTACAATGGCAAAATGATGTCCCCTGGTCTGAACCCGATCTTCATCGCGACGGGCCATGTTATCACGTAGATAATCAAAACCAAACTCATTATTAGTACCATACGTAATGTCACTGTAGTACGCCAAACGACGTTCTTCTGAGTTTGATTGGTGTTTGTCAATACAATCGATTGTCAAGCCATGGAAGTTAAATACCGGTGCCATCCATTCGCTATCACGCTTAGCGAGATAGTCATTCACGGTAACGACGTGAACGCCTCTGCCTGCTAGAGCATTTAAATATACAGGGAGTGTTGCTACTAAGGTTTTCCCTTCACCCGTTTGCATTTCTGCTATTTTTCCTTCGTGAAGTACCGTACCACCTATGAGTTGTACGTCATAATGAACCATGTTCCATGTTATATCAGCGCCTGCCGCTTTCCATGTGTTGGAGTAAATGACCTCGTCACCATTTATGGTAATGTGTGGTTGACTCTTGGCCAATTCCCTATCAAGATCTGTAGCCTTCGCTTTCACATCTCCTTCCGTAAAACGCTTTGACGTTTCACGCATAATACCAAAAGCTTCGGGATGGAGTTGTAGAAGAACTATTTCAATCTGCTCAAGAACCTGTACATCTATGGCTTCAATCTGCTCATAAAACGGCTCGCGTGCATCGTAATTCTCTGTTTCAGCGATCTGGCCGTACAAGGCGGCCTTCTCCTTCTCCAATTCCGCTGTCGCTTGTGAAATAGCATCTTTAAAAGAAATGGTTTTCGCCCTGAGCTCATCATTGCTCATCGCTGCGATATGCTGCGAATAGGTATTGATTTCTGTAACGAAGGGTTGTAATTTCTTTAAATCACGATCGCTCTTCGATCCAACAAGTTTAGATATGAATTTCAGCATGAGGCTGTCGTCTTCTTAAATATAGTCCACAAAAATAATCGGTGTGCAATAAGCACAGGCTTTAAAAGCACTAAAAAAGCACCAAAATAAAGGGTAAGTGGAAAAATAGACACAATGTCAGAGATAGCAGCGATTCTGAACGAATAATGTTTGCTTTTGGCAGAGAAATATTCGTTTCCCACATTTTAGGGCATAAAAAAAGGGGTATTTGAAAGTATTCTCGGATGTTAAAAATCGGCTCAGTAACATCTTAAAAATTCTATCAAATAGCCCCTAGAACCTATCACAGAAGCATGAAAAGAAAGAACCACCAATCTTAACATACAGGTGCAAATATATAGTAATTATTAGTTAGTGTCCAAACAACACTAAGTTTTATTTCTGACTCGCGACAAAATCTAGAGGCCTTCCAAAGAGCATTCCTTATTTTTGCAGGATTAAAACAGAGCTAATATGTCCAATTCAACGAAAATTTCAACTGATAACGCACCAAAACCAGTTGGCCTTTACCCGCATGCTCGTAAGGTGGGCAACCTCTTGTTTTTATCCGGCGTAGGACCTCGAACAGCAGGCAGCGATGCTAATGACAGTGGGGTTCCCGGCTTAGATCTAGACCACAATGGAAACTTTAAATCATTTGATTTTGAAGCCCAGGTGCACAGCGTTTTCGCCAATGTCAAAGCCGTTCTTGAAGCAAGTGGCTCAAGTTGGAACGAATTAGTAGATATTACGGTGTTCTTGGTCGACATGAAGCGTGACTTTCACACTTTCAACCGTATTTATGCTGAATATTTCAAGGAAAACCAGCCTTGTAGAACCACATTGGCAATCAATAGCTTGCCAACTCCCATAGCCATCGAACTAAAGTGCATCGCCACGGTAGACTAATCTCATGAATACATTTCCAGAATATTCACACCTCGATTTAGCCAGCGTCCATAAGGCAGTTTTACAACGTTGGAAAGAAACGCATGTGTTTGAACAAACCCTGACTGCTCGCAAGGATGCGGAGCCATGGATTTTCTTCGAAGGACCACCTAGTGCAAATGGCCTTCCTGGTATTCACCATGTGATGGGACGTTCTCTAAAGGATGTTTTCTGTAGGTACAAAACCCAGAAAGGATTTCTTGTTGACCGCAAAGCAGGATGGGACACCCATGGCCTACCAGTGGAACTTGGAGTAGAAAAAGAGTTGGGCATCACCAAGGAGGATATTGGGAAAAGCATTTCTGTAGAAGAATATAATGACGCTTGTAAGAAAGCCGTCATGCGTTATACCGGTATTTGGAAAGACCTGACGGATCAAATGGGCTACTGGGTTGATTTAGACGAGCCCTATGTTACCTACGATCCTAAATACATGGAAAGCGTATGGTGGCTGTTGGCTGAACTTTTCAATAAAGGTTTGATTTACAAAGGATACACCATACAACCCTATTCTCCCAAAGCAGGTACGGGCTTAAGTTCTCATGAATTAAACCAACCCGGTTGCTACCGCGACGTGAAAGATCACACTGTGGTGGCTCAATTCAAAATGGTAAAAAATGAGCAAAGCACGAAATTATTTGGCGATGCGAATGCGCATTTTTTAGCATGGACGACAACACCATGGACACTGCCCTCAAATACAGCACTGACCGTAGGATCAAAAATTCAGTACAGCCTGGTTCACACTTTTAATCAGTATACTTTCGAACCGGTGAGCATCATTGCAGCTACTCCTTTGTTATCGAAACTCTTTGGCAATAAGTTTATTGAGGGAGACTTACCTAGTTATGTAGCAGGTGCTAAAAAAATACCCTACCAGATATCTAAAACCGTTTTAGGTGCAGACCTTCTTGGGTTACGTTATGAGCAACTGCTTCCATATGCACTACCTCATGAGCGTCCAGAAGATGCCTTCAAAGTGATACCAGGTGATTTTGTT
>CAJJCK010000214.1 GCA_905182675.1 uncultured Cryomorphaceae bacterium
ATTGTTGCTGGATTCGTATTAGGATTGTAAGAACCCAATTTCTCGATAAAGCGTCCATCACGTGGAGCGCGTGAATCTGCTACTACGATTGAATAAATTGGACGGGCCTTGCGACCACCTCTTTGCAAACGAATTTTAGTTGCCATAATTAATTGTTTTAAAAGGGTCCGAAACCCCGGTAATTAATAAAATTAAGTTGCAAAAGTAATGAATATATCTTTCTTGGAGAGTAGAAACAGAATCAACTTTCAATATGTATAATTTGTGAACCTAAAGATTCCATATTGAAGTCAAAGCTTTCAGCATCAAGCGTTTGCATTGCCTTGTCTACAGCCGGTTGCTTATGGGTAGGGACATAAAACAGCATAAAACCGCCTCCACCTGCTCCCAGAAGCTTACCGCCTAGAGCACCTGCGTCTAATGCGGTGGCATACAAGTCATTAATTCTTTGGTTTGTGATACCGGTTGCTAAGCTCTGTTTCAACAGCCAATTTTTATTAAGAATTGCTCCAAAATCATCTAGGTTACCCTGAGTAAGAGCATCTTTAAGATCATAAACTAAGTCGACCATCTTTCCTAGCGTATCCAATTTTTCCTTTTGAGCGGTGTTCTTCTTCTGTTCTGCCAGAATCCCACTTGCGCTCCGTTGATTGCCTATATAATAAAGTTTAAGGTTGGAGTTCAGTTCTTTTCTTGTTTGATCGGAGATGAGAACTGGTTCAACATTTACGCTACCATTCGGTAAAAACTCAATCAAATTAAGCCCTCCAAAAGCCGCTGCATACTGATCTTGTTTACCAATAGGTTCCTTTAATAGATCCAATTCTACTCTACAAGCGCCAGACCCCAAACCTTCTTTCGAAATATCAAGATTAGAATATGCCGTTAAGTTATGTAGGAGACCTACGGTGAAACTCGAGCTACTTCCCATACCTGTTCCACCCGGAATATCTGCAATAGAACTGACTTCAATACCGTTAAGGTCAAAGTCTTTCAGTACTGTTCTAAGAATAGGATGCTGTAATTCGTCTACGTGATCTACCGTTTCGGTTTGAGAATATTTACAGCGAATTTTATCTTTTTCGAAGAATTTATGTGTGCTGATATACATGTACTTATCTATTGTTGTACTGAGCACAGCACCCTTTCGCTGGGTGTAGTAAGCCGGCAAGTCACTGCCTCCACCAACAAATGAAATTCTAAATGGTGTCTTTGTAATTATCATGGCCTAAAGATATGTCATTGTTGATAACCTTTAGTTTTCCTCCCTAAAGAATATAATTCTATCCTCGACGTATTTTAGGGTAAACGCTACGGATATGAAAGAATTAATATGAATTCTCGTGGTGTAAGTTTCACGTCAAGTATCTGAGGTTCAGTTGCTATTAAACATAAAAAAACCGCTCATGTATGCATCAAATAATCTTATTCACAGTAAACGGGTGTTCCGTTTACAAATGTTTACGCATTCCGTGTCAAAGCTATCCTTAGAATTGGATACTCAGATATCAACGTCCATCATAAGCTGTCATGAAAATATTGCTAGAATATTGACCTCTTATGATGAACATTTGGAGTTATTAGACCAAATAAGCGCATATGAACAATTGGCACTTCAAATCGCTCGATTTTCAGCACTAGTCGAGCAACTTTCGCCAGCTCTAAATATCTACCCAGGAATAGATCCGATCGTCATTTTTTCAGAGGAATTGTTCTTTGATATACAATATGTTTCTGCTAAAAAAAGAAATCACTTACATATGCTGACCTTCTATTCATCTGATCAAAGTTGTCGATTTGTTAATCAGAAAAATGATTGTAAGTATGGATTAGATAAGGATAAAGACAATAATTTAAATTAAAGCAATGATTAATATAACCTTGAACACTGTAAAAATGAATACTTCAATTTCTCAGCCTATATACCAGGAAGCCATGGCAATCAATAGAACGCTTCAACAATTAACCAGAGGATATCATAGCAATGGCACTTTTAACCTTGCGTTTAAAATAAAGGATGATATCATCAATATTTGTAACTGTCTCGACCAGGGAGTCTCTGCTCGGTATGAGCATACTTTCGAAGACTATTATAAGAAGGCAATAGGTGAATCAATCCAGTTGTTAGAGCATATGCGAATAGCAAACAGTGCTCATATGTTACGTGGAGGAATACCGTCTGAAGTATTTAAACGAGTTGAACTCCTGAAAATGAAACTGATTTTAATGCTGGAGCTATTTAAAACCGAAGTTCCTTTGGATTATATTACACTTTCGAATTGGGCACGACAAAAAGTGTCAAATGACTAATCTATGAACAACGAGGATATTCGTGGGCTTACCTGGTGGGCGAGGGAAAAAGTACGTGGATTCATGACGGGTAATCATAAGAGTCCTGATTTCGGCTTTAGCTTGGATTTTGCGCAGCATAGGGCATATGTTCCAGGAGACTCTCCAAAGTATATTGATTGGTCAGTGGTCGCAAGACAGGATAAATTTCTAACCAAACAGTTTGAAGCTGAGAGTAATCTTCGTGCCTATTTTGTGCTTGACTCTAGCGCTAGTATGTTTACCCCTAAGGACTCGTTAAAATGGACTAGAGCTGTGCAATTGATTACCCTGAGCGCAACACTGTTGCAAAAGCAACGTGACGCAATTGGTTTATTAGAGCTTAGGGATAAAAGCGCTCATTTTTTTCAAGCAAAATCCACACATGACTCCATAGAGCAACTTCTTTTTCATATTAATGGGAAAGAAGAAAGAAAAGCAGAGAATGGTTTGCTGGCAGAAGAGCTTATAAAGATGCTAGAAACCATACCAAAGAAAAGCCAGGTGATCCTATTTACTGATGTTTTCCATGAAAATTCTTCAGCAATCATTAATGCTTTGGGACTTCTAAAACACTTTGGTCATGACGTTACCGTAGGCATTTTATACAGCGAATCTTTTGAATTGATTCCTGGTGCTTACGCAGGATCTTTGGTCAAGGATAAGGAAACAGAGGTAAAAACCTTTATTGATGTCTCGTTGAATCAGAATCTCTCTACTTATGTCGCTGCGCAGCTTGAGTTTTTCAAAAACGAACTGGGTAAAGTGGGAGTAAAGAGCTTATCTCTAAATACTGATGACGAGGTCATGGTAAGTTTCTATAAGTTGCTTTCATGAAAAAGACCTAACATCTCTGTCAGGTCTTTCAGTTTGATAGTCGATTGACAAGCAACTTACTTTTTGGTAGAACTATTTTCAGCAGCACGATCTACTTTTTGTTGATCCGCAGGAGAAAGTGATGTTGCTTGGGTCGCTTTTGACGCGGCTTTTATTAATTTGCGGGCTTCTTTCTCCAATTTAAATCTTTTGTCGAATGAAGTAAAGCTGACTCCTGCACTGAAATTCACCCCTTTAGTATCGGAGGCGAGAGTGAGATTTCCATTTGATCTAGTACCACTCACAGCAGTTGCGATATCACTAATTGTATTAGTTCCAAGATAGACCTGAAGAAGAGGAGTTACTCTAAATTGAATAGCGACATTAACAAAATCAGTATTGACTTCACTCATGGACCAATAATAACCACCCTTTAACTGAAGGTATTTTCCTACCCAAACCATTGAATTTAAACCCGTGTATTGATAGTCGGAATAGGTATTTGATCTACTCGTGTAGTGCACGCCTAGGTAGCTTCGTTCCGCGAAATAATAATTAACGGCTACATTGGTATTCTTCGTGATATTAAAAGTTTGCGTGTAGCTGGAGTTAGATAAAGCAGTGGTGATTCCTCCTGTTGCTTCATCAGTAAACTGATCAATAGCATTGGAAAGCTCATTTGAAATAGTGTCTCCCGGAGCGCTCGTATAGTTAAAGCCGTTGATGGTACTTGAACCTGACATATTCTTAGCTAATTGACTATCAAAAGACAAAGAAGTGCCTCCAATTCCAGACATGCTAAGTTGTAGTTCAAGAGCCTTTAAAGGCTTGTAAGTGACTCCAAACCCCAGAGAATTTTGAGACTCACCACTTGTTATATCTCCTAAAGTGTTATAATCCTTGAGGTTTTTTAAATCAGCTAAGCTGTCTATGCTGCTCGTTGAGGAGAATAAGTTAGTTGAGGCAATATCAATATTATACTGCGCGCTAACCTGATTAAACGTACCATTACTAGAGCTACTATTTAATCCTAGCGTATTGGTACTAACGTCCAGGCCAGCAAGATAATTATGCCTGTTCAAAGTGATTCCAATTCTAAGACTATTATCGAGAAGAGATCGTTGATATCCAAGATAACTTCTTGAAGACACACTTAATCTAGCCCCGGAATTGGAAAAATCCCCTGCGTAGTCTAAATCTAAATCTCCGTTCGCATCTGCCATACCATTTCTGGCGAAGAGCAGTAAATCTCTATCTACGACTAATCCAAAGTCGACGTCAATATCTACGCCACCGAAAAAGTAGTGGTCATGAATTTTGAAACCTACATGAGGTAGATTCAAGCCAACCAAACCGTTTAGAGAGAAGTCATCAGTATTTGCTGCTAATATATTCCCAAGAACATCACTAGAAGAAAAGAGCTCGCCCGCAGTTGCGTTGATCCCAAAAGTTCCCTGTCCTCCAAAACTTAGTTGAAATTTAGTTAACGGATCAGCTCCAGGATTTTGAATAAGATTGCCTGCGTTACCTAAAAGACCATAGGTCGAAATGTTTTGTGCACCCAGCTGCGTTATTGAAAATAATGCGAATAGTATAATATATTTTTTCATAGCGTTATCTCAAAGTGTGTTAAAGGATGGCTGATACTTCGACTTGAATTCCCAAAGAAATTCCTATGGTAGCATCAGTTCGAAGTCTAACGGGTTCCGTCCCGCCATTATA
>CAJJCK010000215.1 GCA_905182675.1 uncultured Cryomorphaceae bacterium
TTCATTGAGAACACTACGGGTACTGTTTCAACAGTTTCTGTTTACAATGTAACAGGTGCTAAAGTATTGGCTGATCAAACATTCCAAGCTGAGGCTAGAATGGATGTATCAGCATTGCCACGTGGCATGTACATCGTTCGTATCCAAAATGGATCTACGGAGCGTGTAGTACGCGTTGCATTGAAATAATCACTTACCAAAATGGTTAGTAAGTAAGTGAGGGGGACCCAGTTTTGGGTCCCCTTTTCATTTTGTAAATTCACGAAATGTTTCGACTCCTTCTTCTTTTTGCACTTGCAAGTCCAGCCTTACTGTGGGGACAGAACATTAGTCACGTAGGCCCCTCGGAGGGGCTACTTCACCCTACAGTGTATGACATTGTTCAAGATCCATATGGTTTCGTTTGGATAGGTACCAGGGGAGGTCTATACAGATATAATGAAGGACAAGCTAAGGAGTTTTCTTTTTTAGATTCCACTTCTGTTAGGAGGTCTAGAAATGTGCAGAGTCTTCTTGTTACTCAAGACTCGACGTTATTGATTGGCCTGCAACGGGGGGGAGTTGTGCATTATGACCTCACTACCTTGAGGCCATTTCCCGAAGAATCACTGCCAGCATTGCCTGGCTTACCTACAGTTATAGGGTCTTATGAGGATCGTTTTGAAACTATTTGGCTGGGTACCTCAGGTGATGGGGTTTTTTACTTGCCTAAGGGGCGGAGTGAATGGGTCAAAATTGAGTCTAATGAGTATAATGGTTCCCTCGAATATTGTTTCGAATTTGTAGAGCAGGGAGATACGCTGTGGTTTGCCACTGCAGGTGAACAACTACTGTATTATAAGTATAGCAGCAAGTCCTTGAGCCATATTCCTACGTCACAGAATATGTCATCCTTCAAAAAGGCCATTGATATCCAAGGTGATCGAATGGTTATAGGGATTGGGGATCAAGGTGTATTTGAATTGATTGATGGAGAATTGATTAATTTAAATATCCCTGTAAATAATGCTTTTGATGTAGCCATTAATAATGATGACACGTGGGTTTCAACGGATGGTGACGGTATTTTCGTTGCTCATAGTTCGGGCATTGACGTTTATTCTAAGCAGGATCCTTACAACGAGATATTAACCGATCAATTTTATAATATCCATGAAATTTATGACTCCTATTGGTTTGGAACATTTAACGGTGGTGTAGCGGTTATTCCTAAAGAAAGTAATGAATTAACGAAGCTAAGAAAGCCAGCCTCGTTTACATACTCGAGTATACAAAGCGCTATCAGTATGTCATCTCTCGGAGATCAGTTTTGGGTTGGCTTTGATGGTGACGGCTTGGTACAGTATCAAGGCGATAAAGACAACTTGACGCCTATCATCCCTTCTGAGAGTTATGTTCCCAAGGTGATCACAGCGTTGCACTCTCAACACTCAAATAGTATTTGGCTAGGATCTTTTACGGAGGGGCTCTTTAAATACGCGGAGAATGGTGAATTGTTAGACCACTACCTACCATATACCCCAACAGCTAGTGGATTGAAACACGCCAGTATTTGGTCATTAGAATCGACATATGGTGACAGTTTATGGGTAGGAACACTCGGAGGACTTCAACTTTTTAACGGAGAATTATTTACAACCCCTTTCAGCGAGGAGCAAATGCGAGGCAGGGTGATCATGGACTTGGAATTTGACGGTGTTGACCTTTGGATCGGTACAGAATTTCATGGACTGTATCGCGTTGACATTCGGGGTGAAATCACCCATTATCCTATAGGTAATCCAATACTCGACCTACTCGCTTTCCAAGACCATTTGATCATAGGTATGGAAGGTGGAGGAATTCTCGCCTTTCATGGCAGCAGCATAGACACTATAGTGTCTGATGAGGATTATATTACCAGTTATGGGTTAACAGAACATGATGGTCTGGCTTATGCAACGACCAGTATAGGCTTATTGAAGTTGACTTACCATGATTCACTAGGCTGGGGAAATGAGGTTATTCAGGAATTAGATGAGTTGCAAATAGGCTTGTTTAATAGGAAGACACTTAGCTCCCATCAGGGAAAACTGATGATTGGAGGCACGAGCGGTATAGCGCAGTTTGAGACAGCAAGCCGAGGCTCTGAACCGACGTCCGATCTGATCATGACTAACGTACTGGTGGATAACCAAGACATTCACAGCGCAATGATTAATAGCTCGCAAGATCGCGTTCCTTTTATCGAAATTTCTCCAGGGACAAATACGCTTCAGTTTTTGTTTGAAGTGATGAGCCCTAATCGGATGAATGGTGTAGAATGCTCGTACAGAATTAAGGAGGCAGGAAATGTTTGGATAAATCTAGCCCCGAACGAGCGTTCTTTTATTGTACGGGAATTACCGCCAGGTAATTACTCTATTGAGGTTACAGCTAAATTCAATAACCAGCAAGGAACATCACTCTTTATACCGGTTAAAATTAATGCTTTCGTTTGGCAACAAAAATGGTTTCAGCTTTCAATAGTTGGTGTAATCTTTTTAATACTCCTGCTATTTATTTGGCTCTACCAAGACAGACAGCTACGCGCGACAAGACTTAAGCTCGTCGAAATAGAGCGTGAACTTCTTGAGGTTAAAGCGACAGACTTAGAGATTAAATCAAAACAACAAAGCTCGGAATTAAGTTTCCAGTTACTCAAAACATCAAGCAGACTAGAGCTATTGAACACGTTCAAGCAGCGTCTGAGTTCTGAATTAAACAAGTCTAATCGTTCACCAGAAACGAACAAGTTGCTTCAAGAGCTTATTCGAGAGATGAATAGGGAGCTTCAAAGTGAAAATTACTGGGATCACTTTGAGCGAAATTATAAGGATTTACACGAAGAATTCTCCCAAGTTGTGATTTCTAAGTATCCAAGTCTTACCAAGGGAGAGATCAGGCTTTGCTACCTGATCAGAGAGAAGATGAATAACAAGGAAATTTCTACAGTTCTCAATGTGAGTCTATCGGCTACGGAGAAGGCGAAATATAGACTTAAGAAAAAAATAGGATTAGAAAAGAATGATGCCTTGGATCGATTTATTCAGGAAATATAGGGTGTGTCTTGGTATTGTCTTGTTAGGCAATGACTGATTTTTTCAATGAAAACATCATATTCGATCTGAAGAAAACAACAAGAATTATGAAGAGTTCAAACTATAAATCCTTCCTCGTCCTCTTATCATTGGTGGTTTTTCAATCCACCGCATGGTCGCAGAATTACGTACATGCTAATGGCAAAGCCATTGTTGAGGGTAACGGTGATACCTTGATCATTCGGGCTATGGGTGTAGGTGGATGGATGGTCCAGGAGGGCTACATGCTACAGACGGCTTCCTTCGCGAGCCCGCAGCACAAGATTAAAGACACGATAGAAGCCTTAATTGGTTCAACAGCAACGGATGCTTTTTATGATGCGTGGTTGACCAACCATTTCAATAAGGCAGACGTGGATTCATTAGCCGCCTGGGGATTCAATGCTGTTCGTATTCCCATGCACTACAACTTATTTACGCTCCCCATTGAAGACGAGCCAATTCAAGGTCAAAACACCTGGCTTACGAAAGGGTTTTATCTTCTTGACTCTGCAGTAGAGTGGAGTAGACAAAACGATATCTATGTAATATTGGATTTGCATGCAGCCCCTGGTGGTCAGGGTTATGATTCCGGTATTAGTGATTACGACCCTACTAAACCATCATTGTGGGAGAGCGCATTCAATAGATCTAAAACAGCGGCACTTTGGAAGAAATTGGCAGAGCGATACGCTACGGATACGGTTATTGCGGGCTATGATTTAATTAATGAGCCCAACTGGAATCTTCCAGGAGGCACAGCCCTTAGGGCGATTTATGAGGACATCACGGATAGTATACGCTCTGTAGATACCAACCATATTATTTTCATAGAAGGGAATTGGTTTGCAAATACGTTCACAGGCCTCACGCCGCCGTGGGACAACAACATGGCTTATTCTCCTCACAAGTATTGGTCTCCAGTAAACAGCACCGCGGATATTCAATACGGCTTAGACTTGCGCGATACATATGGTGTTCCTATATGGTTTGGTGAGACCGGTGAGAATTCTAATGCTTGGTACACTGGTTTGATTGAAATCATGGAGAACAATGGTGTAGGTTGGGCTTGGTGGCCTCTTAAGAAAATCGAGACCATAAATGCTCCGTTGTCTATTACTAAATCAAGCGCTTACCAAGGTCTATTGGATTATTGGAGCGGACAAACCTCTACGCCCCCCAGTGTAGCTTCAGCAACAGCAACATTGATGCAATTAACTACAGATTTAAAGGCAGAGAATTGTACCTACAATCGTGGTGTGATAGATGCTATGTTCCGTCAAATTAACGATACGATTGCATTACCCTGGAAAGACCACTATATCCCCGGAGTAATACACGCTTCAGAATATGACATGGGGCCTATAGGAGTGGCTTATTATGATACAGAGTCCTACCAATTAAATCCTCCATCCTCTTGGAACTCTGGATGGACGTACCGCAACGACGGTGTGGATATCGAAAACTTTTACGACCAAGTGAACGACAATGGCTACAAGGTAGGCTTCATAGACACGGACGACTGGATGAATTATACGGTGACTGTCGCTGAGGACAGTGTTTATACTATAAATGTTCGCCAGGGTTGCAGCGGCTCCACTGGAGGAAATTTTTACTTTGAGGCGGATGGTGTCCGCATCACGCCGAATTACTACACCACAAACACAGGAAGTTGGAATATTATGGCGAACAAGGCCATTCCTAATGTCATTCTGTCTAAGAGTGATAGATCAGTTAAATTCGTCGCGAATGGTGGTGGCTTTA
>CAJJCK010000216.1 GCA_905182675.1 uncultured Cryomorphaceae bacterium
GTAGCAACAGGTCAAGACATAGGCTGTGTGCATGAATCTGCAGTTGGTTTTCTGGAACTCGATTGTGTGGAAGGTGGACTAAAACTTCAACTTACCCTACCTAATCTGGTGGTTGGTACGGTTGGAGGTGGCACTAACTTGAAAAGGCAGTCAGAAGCCTTGGATATGATGGGGTGTTTAGGATCAGGTAAAGTAGAGCGATTCGCTAAGCTGATCGCCGGATTTGCCATGGGCTTAGAGATTTCCACCTACGCTGCCATTGTTAGTGGCGAGTTCGCTAAGGCACATGAAAAACTAGGGCGCAATAAACCAGTTCAATGGCTTTTAAAATCCGAATTGACCACAAAATTCTTATCTGAAGTTGCCGGTGAAAGGAACAGTAATAACCTTTTTTCATTTAGAGTTTTAGAAAATGACACATTAGATAATGGCATCTTGACGGTTATAGCGAACCGCACCAGCAAAAAAATGATCGGCTTCATTCCAGTTGAGCGAAAACATGAACTTGAAAATGGTGAGGTTTACTCGGAAAAACTATTACTCAAGTCGAAAGCTTTGGATGTAGAAACCGTTAAGGGATTGCATTTAATGGCCTCATCGATTGATACGGAATTGGCCGACCTAATTAAGAAATACGGCACTCAACTAGAGTACCAAAACGCACATATTAAGGATATAAAAATTTACCAGAAGCTTGCGGAAATTGGTTTCGAGTATATACCACGATTTGAGGGGAGTCTCGTTAATACGAAGCGAGAAATCTACCTATTTATGCAGGAGTTCCTCGACTATTCGGAACTGCGTATCGTCAACAGCGAGAATAATCCAAATGCATGGAGTGATGCGGATATATCATCTGTGTTATGCGCCTTGAAGGGGTTTCACTCCTCTCTGAGAAACGAGCAATTACCAGAAGTACAAGAATTTGATGCCTCGCGCTACATTCCTCTGTATCGCAAATTATTGGATATCACCATTTTGGAAGGTGGGCACATTATCAATCGCGAGATGCTTCGTAGTATTCAAATGAACCTAGGAAATTGGTCGCGAATTGCAAAGAATATCAAGCTGTCAAAAACCATAATTCACAACGATTTCAATTCACGAAACATCGCTATTAGGAAGAATGGCACGCCTGTTTTTTACGACTTGGAGCTCGCTGTTGTAGATTTTCCGACAAGAGATATCGTAGAGTTTCTAAGCTTCGTTCTACCCCAGGACTTTACCCGAGAAGACCTTGTTCGATATCTCGGGTTTTACAGTGATCTAGTCGCTGACCTATCCGAGAACAACCCTTGGTTCGAGGCACTTTGCTACTCCCTGGAGACTTATATCGCAACGCGACTATCTTTTTATGAAGTCGCTGGAGTGATCATGAAATATGATTTCTCGAATCGAGTTTTAAACGTAGCTTTAAAAATGCTCAAAATCTTAAGAGATGAACGTTGATATTCTCTGGCATATTTTAATCATTGCTGTTCCATTGATTCTGAGCAACACCCTTCATA
>CAJJCK010000217.1 GCA_905182675.1 uncultured Cryomorphaceae bacterium
GTATGTCAGATGATTTACTACTATTTCAACGTCGCACTCTGGCAATTTCTCCCAATAATAATCTGGAAAATCGCAGCCGTTTAGTGAAAGCCCAAGTAATAAAACGATCAGGTATTGTTTCATAGCTCTGCTAATTTCGACCTTTATAACATAGAATTCTGTAATATCTCTAAGTTATGATTTATGACGCGTCTTAGAAATTAGGTTCAACAGAAAACTCGACTATTTCTCGTGTCATGGGATGTTCAAAGGTGATGTATTGCGCATGTAGGTGCAGCCGTTCTTCGCGTTTTCCGTAGAGCTCATCTCCAACAATGGGAATACCTAAACCTTCCTGGTGTGCGCAGTGTACCCTCAGCTGGTGTGTTCGTCCTGTGACGGGATAAAGGGCCACCCTAGTCCTTCCGTCCTTTCGTTCGAGCACCTTGAAATGCGTGGTTGCGACCTTACCTGTTTCATGGCAAACCAACTGCCTTGGTAGGTCATAGTAATCTGGGGTTAATGGTAGGTCTATGGTTCCTTCGTCCGGTTCTAAAAGACCATCAAGAATGGCGATATACCTTTTTTTAAGGGTACGTTGTATGAATTGACGCTGAACTCGTTTATTGGCTTTTTTAGTTTTAGTGAAGATGAGTAAACCAGACGTCGACATGTCTAACCGGTGGACCAATAGGTGGTTTGTGGCCAATGGGAAGCGTTCCAATACCCTGGTAAAGGCAGAATCTTCTATCTCTCTCCCGGGTACAGAGAGCAAACCGGCTGGCTTATCAACGATAAGTAAACTGTCATCTTCATATACCGTCTCTAAGCTCAGGTCATTTCCCCATGATTGTAAGGGGTTTTCCTCTACGTTAAGTCCTTGAAGCATGTGCCCTAAGATGGGTCGGCATCTACTTCCGCAAGCCTGGTAGTAATTGCCATGCTCCCGTATTTCTTTGTTTGGAGAGTTACCCCACCAAAATTCCCCCATACAAATGGGCTTTAGCCCGTTTTTGAATGCAAATTGCAGAAGCTTCGGCGCGCAGCAATCTCCAGATCCACTTGGTGGTTTACGCTCCTCAAAATCAGGAAACAGATTACTCAGTGCTTCATAATCACCATGAGCATTAATAAACCTGTATTGATCAAATATTTCACGCTGTAATAGATTGGATTTAGCCTTACGGTCTACGGCAATTTGCGCGATGTCCTGTTTTTTTTTATCAAGGTCCTCTTGCAAGGAATCCATCTCATTTTTCAGCCCCCGTGCGTGATGTTTAAAAGCAACTTGACTAGATATACTCTCTGAAGCTAATTCCTCGCAGAACAATTCGAAGGCGGATGAGTCTAATTCGGATTCCGCGAGGTAGCGTCTGTGCTTCCGATCTTTTTTGTTTTCGCGTAGTCTTTTACGCCCGGCATTCAGCTCTTCCGTGATGAATGATATTCTAGCTAAAGTAGTCTCGTGCCAATTCAAATAATCTGAATCTTCCTTTAGGGCAACAATCTCAGCGCTCATGCTATTTAGTTGTGCTTCACCTTTCTTGTAGAAAGAATTGGCCGCATGAATATCGCAGATAGGTGGAACAAAGTATTGTGTATCTCGTTCCTCATCTAATTTTCCTGAATACGCAGCTAAATAGCCCATGTTTCCAGCGTTATTTAGCACAACCATGACGCCAAACATTTTCCCCTGCTCTAGCAGGTGCGCATGGGCACCACCAAGCCCAAAATTGTGTGAAATAGATTCTTTACTGAGGTAGTTCTGAACTTCTGCTGCCGCTTTTAAAGTAAGCTGGTGTGGCTCGTAAAAGAAGGGGTAGGTGAATGCCGTAGGCATCTTAATCGATGAAACATCTTCACTAAACTCCTGAAAAAAAGATGTTCCGTTTTTGCGCATAAAAGCCATGTGTTACGCTACAAAAGTAGGGATTTAGTAGGCAGAACAAAGATGCGCTTTGCGGCGTAGATATTCTGTTAATTGACGTCAAGCGAATGGTATACTATAAACTATAGTTGGATAAAAAGTCCCAAAGTAGCTGATTCGGGCTGACTCCATCTATTTGATCTTGAAACCATACATGTCCTCCAGGCTCACCATACTCATTGTTAATAGTGTATAAAACGACAGAGGTGTTTTCCAGACCTCCTGTATACTCATCGCGCTGAACGTCGCTATTATTAAGTTGTGTGGAGACCAGACTTGACTCAGGAATATTATTCTGATCTAGCCAAAAGTCGAGTACTTCCGAAATCGATTGATAATCTTGATTACCGTCATAAGGAAGTACGTTATCATCAATACCATGAAAATGAATAACAGAAGTATATTCATTTGTGTTGCAGGCTTGTGGAAGCATGATTCCTGACATAATCCCTACAGCAGCTATCATATCAGGTCTAGAGCACGCGAGACCATAAGACATCATACCTCCGTTAGAGTATCCTACTGAATATATCCTGGATGAATCTACCGTATAGTCACTACTGATCGCTGAGATCAGCTGCTCGGTAAAGTAGACATCGTTTTCTTGTATGTTTTGAATTCCATGATCTTCTGGGTTCCATGACACATCATCCTTAGTTGTCGCCACAGCTTGAGGGTACGCGATAATAAAATTCTCATTATCGGCTATAGAGTTTAAATCACCTGCATAATCAAGATGCTCCTTTGCGCAGCCTCCATAACCATGAAAATTAATAACCAATGGGCTTGGAATACTATTGTCATAAGATGACGGTATGTATAAAATGTATTCTCTTGTGACCCCTCCATGCTCAATGGTCGTATAGGAAGAATGATCGGTATTTACGCAATCATAAGATGAACCTGCCTTGGAGCCTCTACATGATGAAAGTGAAAGAAGAAATACCAGTACCGTTATTACATACCCTAGATTACCAATTTCCCGTAATTTATTTCCTTTTACACGAACACCTGAATTGTAAGTTGTAGTCATAATAGATGATGTTTTTTATTTGAACTCGGAATCAAACTTCAATTTTTATGCCAAATCTAGGTACATATTGAAAAGTCAGATCAATACATCATTACGCACCTTTTTTCAGCGAGTAGACCAGCAAAATCTCAAGATGCGTTTCGGGAATCATCCAGTGGTTTGTTTGAGGTGGGATGCAGCAAACATCTCCTTTACGAACAGCAACTTTTGTTTCACCCACCATAATCCAACCTGAGCCACTCAGAATGTAACAATTTTCCCAAAAATCATGAGTGTGACCTCGACCTTCCCGTTCGAAGTATAGTAGTTCTGTAACTACCTCACCATTACGTTTCAAGAGAATTTCTAAAGTGCCAAATGAAGTGCTGCGTTTCATATAAAATGTAGAGGTCTTGGTGCTGTTTTATAATCGGACTGGAGAAGACCACAGTTCAATCTCCTTTCCTTGATCTCGTAATTTACCAGATTTCACATCAGCGGCTCGGACATCACTATCTTTTGGGAAGACAAACAAACAGCCAAGCATAAGCTCATTTAATGGGATTTTTAAAAAGTCTCTCAGTTCTTTCTGTCTTAGCATGCCGCCTGAGGACCAATAATTAGGTAGTCCTCTAGCTGTGGCACCAAGCAGTACATTCTGAGTGGCGGCAGAAGCGGCAGCGATATGTTCCATGTTACGAATGGTCCCAGTAAACGGTAATTGCTCGGCGGCCAAATTATCAACGTCACCTTGTTCACCAAAAACATCTGGTAACCAAGTCATGACCATCATAATATCCGAGGCCCATAACATGTTTTGCACTTTCCCTGCTGGAATGGCTTCCTCTTCAATATAATGAGCAGCGGCTCTACAGTCGTCAGATGTTAGTGTATAGCACCTGAACGGTAGGGAAGAGGTAAGCCCTCTTTCTAAGTCCTTGTAACGCTCCGTACTTTTGTAATGATAAGGAGCGTGTGCAGCGAGCTGAAGTAACTCTTGGGTTAATTGTTCTTGCTCCTCTTTAGTAATGCTCGGCGTCCAAGGCTCGTGCGCTAAAACCTTGGCGGTCTTCCGAGATTTTATAGTTTGGTCCGTATTCATCAAAAAATAATTTAGGGTTAATGGATAGACTCCTTTAAGATATAATCCTACGAACAAATAGAATAATGCTGGTGGCAAGGAATCCAATGATATTTGGCCATAGGAGACTTCTACATCTTTTTCTTGTAAAGTCAGCAAATCCTATAATCTCATTGCTTTGATTTCTAGCAACATAAACCTATCTAATAGCTGACACAATTAAATTATTCGTTAAATTAGAAATTGAAGTAACTTATCATTTAAACCAAAAGTAATCTTATTATGGAAAGTGAATTACTAATTCCAACTGTCGCAGTACTCGTCTTAACCGCTTTAGGCGTTTATGGTTTAATATCTAAAAAAGTAGCCTTATTACGTTGGACACTTTTTTTATGGGCTCTAATAGCAATTATCGCAAATATTGGAGGATTCTTCCAAGATGCAATCTCTACGAAGGTTGTTGTTCTATTTGCTTGTCAAGCTATCCTTGTAGCTCCCTTTTCGAGTACCCCCTTTGATTCATCAAACAAAACCGTTTGCCTAGATGCAAAAAGGATATCCTTAACAATCGTCATCATTAATCTATTCTTTTGCTCCGCGGGCTTTATGGATATGAATATGGGAAGCGTAGAACTTACCATGCCTATTAGAGTCTGTCATGGCATAGTTTCAGCGATGGGATTAATGATCTTCTCCAGATTAATGACTTGGTTACCCCATTTTAAATAACTTCTTATATCTGTAAAGTCTTCTCTTTTGCGAAGGCTGTTTTAGTTTTTTATTGGCAAAAAAATAGCGCTAGTTTCCCTTCTCAATGATGGAAAACCATAAATCCTCGAGGTTATATTGCAACAGGTGACTTCTGCAATCCTTCTCACTAATCATTACTTAGTTGTGGCAAACAGCAACGAGCTGAGGTTGCTCATTTAATTTTGCAATTCTTCCATGTCAGCAATGATGTCATTGAGTTTATGATGTACCCGACCGTAGACTATATTGAAATCTAATGTATAAATGACGCCTCCAAAATAGGCCAGTAATCCTGTCACCAGTATCACGCTTAGTAAAGGGTAAAGGGGAAGCCCAAAAAGTAATCCCATATCTGGAAATTTCACGAGAAGTTTTTGGACCACTTCTTCGCCAGGTATATCACCACCAAACCCACCAAACCAAAAGCCAATAACAACGGATAGGAAAGCTAATGGGTATAGTAAACGGGAGAAGCGTTGATTAAGTAAAATCATCTGTTTCATCCACTTATCGAATGTCTTTAAATATAAATAGCTGTTTACGTTTTTATCAATTTTATGGAGACCATTCATCAATTTATAATTGATAAACGCAAGTGTATTTAGCATGAAAAAGAACCCTACTCCCATGTATGGAATATGAACCACTATGCTCATCGCCATGATAATAAACGACCCTATTACAATGGCAATCAGGTTAATCTTGAACATACGCTTAAATTTATCTACAATATGCTCAGATTTTTTGTGGTATAGGTTATTAAGTTTTGGAGCAACAATTGCGTCGCTTCTAACAAATCCTTCTTTCCATACGGTTTCAATAGATTTTACCATCTAATAATTTTTTAAGTCGTTCTTTAATTCTTTTCACGCGTACTCCAATGTTGTTAGGGTTTGTTCCCATGATTTCGGCAATTTCTAGATATGATTTTTCCTCTAAGTAAAGTAAAATCACCCCCCTGTCAACTTCAGACAATTGTTTGATGGCATTGTAGAGATGGTCTAGGGCTTCATCAGAAAAAACAGGGATGCCGTCCTCTAATTCTTCAGGAAGCATGTCAGACGCGAAATACTTAGGATTACTTTTCCTTTTTTTTAGCAATGTCATACTCACATTGAGCGATAACCTATACACCCACGTAGACCATTCGGACTGCCCTTTAAAACGGTCCCTACTTTTCCAAATTTGTAGGCACACCTCTTGGTAATAATCCTCGAAATCCTCTTGATTATTCGTATACGCACGACAGATCTTAACGATAATTCCGGCATAGGGTAAAATAGATGTTGTATAAAAATCGCTACTCATTCCTGTTTATAATCACCTTTATTGTTCAGTCTTAGATGCCAAAATAATAAAACCCTCAAGTGCTCATTAAATGATTCAAGGATTTCTATTTATCTGTTTAGTGGCTAAAGTCTGTGATTATTACACCTCGCCCCTTTTATTATTTCAAATCCCTTGGTACGATTAAGTGGTACTTCGTCTTTTATTAAGGAATATTGAAGTGTAATAACGAATTAAGAAAGGGAGTAGTCCGTCAGCGCTTTATAAAAGTGGGGTTTGCATCTGGAAATAGTCTTGCGACGATATTTTTGAGCCGCTTCTGTGTATTGGGAATTCTCAGCCCAATAGGTAGGTGGTTGAAATTCATTTGGGCAACTTTCTGCACTTGCTCGTCTATGGGCAAGCACTGTTGATAGCAGTCTGCGACAAACAAGCTAATCATAGTCTCCCATTGCTCTTTATTGCTCCAGTAATGGCCAATCACATGCTCCGCTACGCATAGTTGTATCGTACTATTTAAAGCAAGGGACAAGGAAAGCTGCTCGATTAACCTTCTCGTAACCTTATCCGCACACATCTCATCACAAATACGAAGGGCTAAAGTTAACTGGGCAATATTCTTTGATGAGATACCTACCACTCCAGCGTTCCACATGCAGTCATTTTGGTTGATAGAGATTGATCCGTAGTTTTTTGTTTTGACCTGTTCCCACATACATCGCTCGGTTTTAGTAGCGAGCTTAGATAGTGCTCCTTCGTTGGTATGCATGAGGTTACCTCCCCCGTTTAGTACCAGCTTTAGTGGACTTAAATCTGCATATAAAACGGTATCGGTATCAAGGTAGAGGATGTCTTCGCCTTCAAACCTAGAGGCTACATGGAGGAGTGCTTCAATCTTAATTCTCCAGAAAAAATGATGATCACCCTTCCATTCTTCAATCATATCAGGATCGATGGAAATTATAAGTATCCTGGAATTTAAAACCTTAAGTTGATTAGGATGATCCGTCAGAACAACGACAGTGTCTTCTTCGGTTATTTTAGAAAGCGCGGATAGAATGGAGAAGACTGCCTGGTTGTAATAGGAAGGTTCATCTCCAACAATTAAATAGGTTAGCACCATAAGGAGGGAAATCTCTT
>CAJJCK010000218.1 GCA_905182675.1 uncultured Cryomorphaceae bacterium
GTTCATGTTAAAGCGGTTTAAGAAGTTATGTAAGATAGAATGACTAAATAAACCTAGTTTCGAAAAGAGTACTTTTGTTTTCTTCAAAGGCTTACGGACTGAAAAGATCCTGCAGTGCTTTGTTTCATGGGATTACTGGTCGTAAATACTTCTGAGAAATTCTTTTTAGTATGAGTTGTAATTTTAAAAGTCTGTTATATATTTGCAGCCCCGAACAAGACCGGGTAAAATTTAGTAGTTATGAAACGTACATTTCAACCGAGCAATAGAAAACGTAAGAATAAGCACGGTTTCCGTTCTAGAATGGAGAGTGTTGATGGCCGTAAGGTAGTAACTGCTCGTCGTTCTAAAGGACGCAAGCGTCTGACGGTTAGTGATAAAGTAAATTACAAGGGTTAATCAATGTTAACAACCTTTTAATAATATACAGGTGTTGCTGAAAGCAACACCTTTTTTTTGGTCCCAACCGTAGTTAACTTTGTAGAAATCATATAGCAAATGCCAAGAAATAACTCCATCAAACATGTTCTCATTATTGGTTCTGGTCCTATCGTCATTGGACAGGCTTGTGAGTTTGATTATTCTGGATCCCAGGCATCCCGTAGTTTGCGTGAAGAGGGAATTATTGTGACTTTAATTAACTCTAATCCTGCAACCATCATGACTGATGAGGTGATTGCGGATAACATCTATTTGAAGCCGCTAACGGTAGAGAGTATTGAAGAGATTCTTAAGATTCATCCTGATGTTGATGCCGTATTGCCTACTATGGGTGGACAGACCGCATTAAATTTGTGTATAGACTCAGATAATCAGGGTGTATGGGAGGATAACAACGTTAAAATCATAGGTGTTGATATTGCCGCTATCAATATTACTGAGGATAGAGAGGAATTCAGAAAGTTGATGGAGTCTATTGATATTCCTATGGCCCAATCACGCCCGGCTAAATCTTTTCTAAGAGGAAAGGAAACAGCTCAAGAGTTTGGTTTTCCTTTATGTGTCCGAGCCTCGTTCACCCTTGGCGGTGCAGGCGCGACTTTTGTTCATACAGAATCTGAGTTTGACGAGGCATTGACGAGAGGATTAGAAATCTCGCCAATTCATGAGGTCATGATTGATAAAGCTCTTTTAGGTTGGAAGGAATACGAGCTGGAGCTACTCCGTGATAATAATGATAATATCATCATCATATGTTCTATTGAAAATATGGACCCAATGGGTATCCATACTGGGGATTCAATTACCGTAGCCCCAGCGATGACATTGAGTGACACCACGTATCAAAAGATGCGTGATATGGCCATAAAAATGATGAGGAGTATAGGGACTTTTGCGGGGGGATGTAATGTTCAATTCGCTGTGAGTCCTGATGAAAGAGAAGACATTGTGGCTATTGAAATCAATCCACGAGTTAGCCGCTCCTCTGCGCTGGCATCGAAAGCCACAGGATATCCAATCGCGAAAGTAGCTGCTAAAATGGCGATAGGATACACCTTGGATGAATTGAATAATCAAATTACCAAGACCACTACAGCCTACTTTGAGCCTACGTTAGATTACGTAATCGTAAAGATTCCTCGATGGAATTTCGAGAAGTTTGAAGGAGCAGATACCCGTCTTGGTATCCAGATGAAATCAGTTGGAGAAGTAATGGCCATAGGTCGTAGCTTTCAGGAAGCTCTTCATAAAGCCGCCCAGTCACTAGAAATCAAACGAAATGGTTTGGGTGCAGATGGCCGAGGTTTGACAGATCAAGATATCATCTTGCATAAATTAGAGTACGCCTCTTCAGATCGCCTGTTTGTAATCTATGATGCCATTCAAATGGGTATCGGATTACGTCGTATCCATGAAATCACTAAGATAGACATGTGGTTCTTGATGGAGATCGAGGATCTGGCACGAGTTCAGTCTAAAATCGAAAAACACAACATCTCGTCTATTCCAAAAGAATTGATGCGAGAAGCAAAGATGAAAGGCTTTGCCGATCGTCAGATTGCGCATATGATCAATGCCCTTGAAAGTGAGGTGCATACTAGACGTACTGACCTTGGAATTAACAGGGTATGGAAGTTGGTAGATACTTGTGCAGCAGAGTTTCCGGCCCAAACACCTTATTACTATTCTACCTTTGAAATGCCTTTTACCAATCCCCTTGGAGTGGAGATGGTAGAGAATGAAAGCGTTGTCTCAGAAAGAGAAAAAATCATAGTTCTTGGTTCCGGTCCGAACAGAATTGGCCAGGGTATTGAGTTTGATTATAGTTGTGTGCATGGCGTCCTGTCTGCTCGCGAAGAGGGATATGAAACGATCATGATCAATTGTAATCCTGAGACGGTAAGTACAGACTTTGATACGGCTGATAAACTCTACTTTGAGCCTGTCTTCTGGGAGCACATATATGATATCATTCTGCATGAAAAGCCCCGTGGTGTTATCGTTCAACTGGGTGGTCAAACAGCGTTGAAACTTGCTGAAAAACTGAGTAGATATGGTATTGAAGTTATAGGGACTTCTTATGAAGCACTCGATTTAGCAGAAGACCGTGGTAGATTTTCGAATCTATTAAAGGAGATAGACATACCATATCCTGAATTCGACATTGCGACAACAGCAGATGAAGCTTTAGATATTTCGGATAACCTTGGTTTTCCAATTCTTGTGCGTCCTTCTTATGTTCTAGGTGGACAGGGTATGAAAATTGTCATCAACAAGCAAGAGCTCGAGCACCATGTCGTGAATCTGTTTAGAGAGTTTGAGGGCAATAGAGTTTTGTTAGATCACTACTTAGATGGCGCTATTGAGGCTGAAGCTGATGCAATCTGTGATGGCGAAGATGTTTACATCATTGGTATTATGGAGCATATAGAGCCGTGTGGTATACATTCAGGAGATAGTTCAGCGGTATTGCCGCCATTCAATCTAGGTCCATTGGTGATGCAACAGATCAAGGAGCATACTGTGAAAATCGCGAAAGCTTTAGAAACCAAGGGTCTGATCAATATTCAATTTGCTATTAAGGATGATGTTGTTTATATCATTGAAGCAAACCCGCGAGCTTCTCGTACGGTGCCATTTATTTGTAAAGCCTACAAAGAACCTTATGTAAACTATGCAACGAAAGTAATGCTAGGTACTAAGAAGGTCAAGGACTTTAATTTCAATCCTCATCTTGAGGGATATGCGATTAAGATTCCGGTGTTCTCATTCAGTAAGTTCCAGAATGTGAATAAGAAACTTGGTCCTGAAATGAAGTCTACGGGTGAAAAAATCCATTTTATAAAGGATCTAAAAGACCCTATGTTTAAAAAACTACATAGTGAGCGCAGTTTATACCTGAGTCGTTAATTAATATGTAATATTCCATTGAAAAGAATCCCGGTGCCCTTGGCCCCGGGATTCTTTTTTATCTTGAGAAAAATTTCCGCCCCATGTTGCGATTTATTGCCATGACCATTTTAGCCTACTTTATCTTCCGTTGGCTCGACAGAATTTTTGGGGGCAATTCTGCTTCCCGAAGAGGAAAATCGACTGCTTCTA
>CAJJCK010000219.1 GCA_905182675.1 uncultured Cryomorphaceae bacterium
ACACAACATGAACTATCTTTTAGGTCACAGTGCTCAAGAGATAAATGGACGTTACATAGGTGGAAGTAAAAAAGATGTTCCTACGTCAACTTTCCAGGACGCAACGATAGATTACGGACGCAATGAAATTTCAGAACAGGTTTATGGAGGTAAATGGGAACGATACGCCATTGAATCTTACTTCGCTCGTGCAAATTATGATTACGACGGTAAGTATGTAGCCACTGCCATTATTCGTGGTGATGCTTCTTCTCGTTTTGGATCAAACAACCGCTGGGGTTATTTCCCATCGCTTTCTGCAGGTTGGAACCTTCATAAAGAAGATTTCTGGGTGTATGATAACATCAACCAATTAAAGTTGAAAGCCGGTTACGGTCTGAATGGTAGTGATGCTGCTGGAAGTCTAGAATTTGCTTCGACCATTATCGGTGGAAGGTCATATACATTTGGAGGCAATGAGGTACTGGTCAATGGTACGACTCCTGCCCAGGTAGCAAACCCGGATTTAAGATGGGAGAGCGTAGCACAATTAAACATTGGTGCTGAAATTCGTGCGTATGACTACTTGACCTTTGGTTTTGATGTCTTTAATCGCAGAACGAATGACATGAAGACTCGTCCACCACTTCCAGATTACATTGGAAATGATGCGCCAACAGCAAACGTTGGTTCTATGTTAAACCAAGGTATAGATATGGAGTTCGGTTACGACAGAGCATACAACAAGGACTTCTCTATAGGGGTCATGGGTAACTTGAGTTTCATTAAAAATGAAGTGGTTCTTATTGGTAATGACGCTGGATACCTAACCGGTGCAGGATGGGGTCCTCAAGGATTAGAAATCACCCGTATCACAGAAGGTTTGCCTATTGGCTACTTCTATGGGTATCAAACGGACGGATTATTCCAAAACATGAACGATGTACATTCTCATGTTAGTGGTGAAGGAGATACACTACAGCCATTGGCTAAAGGAGGTGATTTACGTTTCGTGGATGTTAACGGGGATGGAAAGATCGATGCTGATGACCGCACTATGATCGGAAATCCAACGCCAGATTGGACCGCAGGTATCACCTTTGATGTACGTTACAAAAACTGGGACTTTAACATCTTTGGTCAAGGAGTGTTTGGTAACCAGATTTATAATGCAACTAGACGATACGATCTGCCAACCTCAAACATGGCGGCAACTGCCTTGAACAGATGGACGGGTGAAGGTTCTTCGAATGACCACCCTAGATTGACGTTTGATGATCAGAATAAAAACTTCGCGAGAAGCTCTGATCTATATGTGGAAGACGGTAGTTTCTTTAGAATTAAGGCGCTCCAGTTAGGGTATAATCTACCTGCGACTGTTGCAGATAAAATTGGTCTAAGTAAAATGAGAATTTACTACAGTGGTACCAACGTATTAACCTTTACTAAATACTCTGGCTTTGATCCAGAGATTGGTTCTGGCTTTGGTGTTGATAGAGGTCTATATCCTCAGGCACGAGTAAATTCAATTGGTTTGAACATCACATTTAAATAATTAAGTCATGAAGAGATTAATTATGAAACAGAACATTTGGGCAACACTTTCTATTGCCGCACTATTGATTTTTGGATCTTGTTCCAAGGACTTTCTAAATACTCGCCCAGTAGGTCGCGTTTTAGAAGTAAACTATTATCAAACTCAAGACCAGGCTTTTGAAGCATTGGTGAGTGTCTATGATGTGCTTCAGTGGAATGACCAGTACGGTTTCTCCATGTTCCGTTTGTTACAAAGCGTAGCCTCTGATGAAACGCATGCAGGTGGTAGTGATGCATCTGATCAGCCTTCATGGGTGGCGTATGACAACTTTACACTTTCACCTAACCTAGGTCCTCAAAGAGGATTTTGGAGAAAGTGTTACAAAGGAATTTACAGAGCAAACCTATATTTAGAGAAGATTGAAGGTATTGACGATGCGTCTGAGTCTTTCAAGGCTCGTACTACCGGTGAAGCTAAATTTCTTCGTGCGAAGTTCTATTTTGATTTGGTACGCTTGTTTGGAAACGTTCCTTACATAGACCATACGCTAGGTGCTTCAGAATACTATACTGTGGAGCAAGTGGGTCCAGCGTTAATTTTCCCTTTGATCATTTCAGATCTTGAAGATGCTATAGCTGCATTGCCGTCATCTGTAAGTTCAAATGAGATAGGTAGAGTAACTAAAGGAGCCGCTCAATCATTATTGGCTCGGGCTTATTTATTTCAAAATGACGCTTCAAAAATGAGTGAAGTAGCCGCTCTTTCAGAGTCTGTTATTCAATCAGGTGAGTACGCGTTACTTTCAAGCTTTGGTGAGATTTGGACCAGAGACGGCGAATGGTCGTCAGAAAGTGTATTTGAAATCACATACAGTGAAAACTCCTCAAGTGATTGGGGATCGTTTGGCTGGGGCGGTGGTGAAGGTAATGTGGGTGTCCAATTTGTTGGAATGCGCGATTACAACGGTCCAATTTTCGCTACAGGCTGGGGTTTTTGCCCAGTATCTACCGAACTAGAAGCTGCAATGGATGGCGATCCGCGCTATGGACATACCATTATCGATGTTGCTAATCTACCAGGTTCTGAATATACTCCGGGTTACCAGAACACTGGTTATTTCATGCGCAAGTATGCTCCTATAGCTTCAAGTGTTGCTCCAGATGGAGATCCAGCATTGAATTGGGGTAACAACGTAAGAGAAATTCGTTACTCAGACGTTTTACTCATGGCCGCTGAAGGTTTAGTAAGGTCTGGTGGCTCTGAAGGAACTGCAAGGGCTTATGTGAATCAAGTTCGTAATAGAGTTGGACTACCTGCGATCACTAGTTCAGGATCTCAGTTGTTAGATGATATCTATACAGAACGTAGGTTAGAATTAGCTTGTGAAGGTCATAGATTCTTCGATCTAATTCGTACCGGTCAGGCAGAAAGTGTGTTATCGAGTAAAGGCTTTAGCGCTTCTACTCATACCTATTTGCCTATACCACAGCAAGAAATTGACGCAAGTCAAGATGTTTTAACTCAAAATCCAGGATATTAAAATTATAATCTCATGTTAAAGAATTTAAGTCTTTTAATTATAGTAGCATTGGGTTTCACGGCATGTGAGCCTAACGCAGGAACAAAAACTGAGCTTGGCGCACTTCCGGTTTCAGATTTTTCGTATACCATGGTAGATAGCAATACAATTGCATTGACCTCTGAATCAACGGGTGATCCATTCTTGTTTCAATGGGACATTGATGGCGTAGGCTCTTTTACTGGTGAGAACGTAGAAGTGCTGATCCCGCTAACAGGGACTTACGATATTACACATACAGTTTTTAATCAAGGTGGTCATGCATCCTCTATGGATCAGGTTGAAATTTTGAAAGATGCTGACTTACCATGTGTTGGTGCTATAGAGTATCTAACGGAATGCTCTAGCCGTACTTGGAAGTTGGCTCCTGAGGAAGGTGCATGTTGGGTAGCCCCTGATGCAAACGGATTCTGGTGGCAAAACTCAACTGCGGATGTCACAACAAGAAGTTGCTTGTTCAATGATGAATGGGTTTTTCATGAGGATGGAACCATGGAGTATAAAACCAACGGCGATATTTGGGGAGAGTCTTACATGGGCTTTGCAACAGAGGGTTGTTATGCAGAAAATGCGTTAACAGGTACTTTAGCTGCATGGGCCAGCGGTACGCACACTTTCGAAATCATACCAGCTACAGCGGACCATCCAGACCAATTAAGAGTCATAGGCACAGGTGCTTTTATGGGTTTCCCAAAAGCAGCTAATGGACAAGAGGTGTCTTCACCGGTTAATGAGGTGACTTATGACATTCTTTACATGACAGATCAGAATAACAATAGATATATGCAAATTGAGGTTAATTATACCGTTGGTATTTGGCGCTTTAAATTCTACTCAGAGTCATAGATGATTAAAAAAACAGCATATATATCCCTTTTAGGAGCGTGTCTCATAACCTGTTTTTCAGGTTGTGAGACTCCTGCTTTGGCCCAATTAAGCGCCGCAGATCTAGAAATAGACGAGGGAAGCGATAGTTATGTGTTAAATTTCACAGTGTACCTCAATCAAGAGGCAACTAAAGAATTGACCTTCGATTATACAACGATAGAGGTGAACGCCACGGAAGGCGAAGATTTCATGCCTACCTCAGGAACAGTCGTTATTGCTAAGGGTGAAACCGAGGCAATTATCCCTATCACTATTAACGGTGACCAGGATCCTGAGGATACAGAAACGTTCTGGCTGTCTTATTCTAATCCAGTTAATCTCGCTATACCACAGCCCTTTAATCAGATCACATTGATCAATGATGACGGTGCGCAACCCGTGAATGATGCTGGATATACAACGCCGAACAGTTATACAGGCTACACACTTGTCTGGTCTGATGAGTTTGACGGCACACAGCTTAACACCTCGGATTGGAACTACGAAAGTGGTGCCGGTGGTTGGGGTAATCAAGAGTCTCAGTATTACCGCAGTGGAACAAAGAATGCTGAAGTTGCTCAGGGTTATCTGAGAATAACCGCGAAGGAGGAGACCTATTTAGGAGCCCCCTTCACGTCAGCCAGATTAACCACCCAGGGAAAACAGTCGTTTAAATATGGCCGTATTGATATCCGAGCGAAGACTCCCTATGGTTCAGGTCTCTGGCCAGCACTTTGGATGTTAGGGGACAACATCTCTTCCGTGGGATGGCCCGCATGCGGTGAATTAGATATTATGGAGCTCATAGGGGGCGACGGTAATAATGACCGAACTGTTCACGGGACTGGGCATTGGAGAGATAATGGTCAGCAGGCTAGTTATGGAAACGCAAGTTCATTAACGAGTGGAAAGTACGCTGATGAATTTCACGTCTTTTCTGTCGTTTGGAATCAAAACTCGATCAAGTGGTACAGAGATAACGCGTTATTCAGCACATTGAATACGTCGAGTATATCCGCTTTTCAAGAACAATTCTTTTTTATATTAAATATTGCAGTGGAAGGCGACTGGCCTGGACCTGTAAACCAATCAACAGTATTTCCACAATATATGCTAGTTGATTATATCCGTGTATTTCAATAACAATTATTAACCATAAATATTACTAACCACAAAAAACAATTAACATGAAAAAATTCTACGCTTTAATGATGTTCTGTTTGCCTATGCTTGCATTCACGCAGACTTCAAAAGACGTTACGTTTATCGTTGATATGCGTGACAACACTTCCTCGTACACAACAGTGCACTTGAACGGTGATTTCAACAGCTGGTGTGGTACTTGTAACCCTATGTCTGATGCTGATGGTGATTCAGTATGGACTGTTACATTGCCATTGTCAGTTGATTCTATGGAGTACAAGTTTACTCTAGACGGATGGACAGGTCAAGAAAATTTGACTTCAGGTACTACTTGTACTAAAACTACTGGTGCTTACACCAACCGTTTTGCTGTTTTATCAAATGACACCATCCTTGATGGTGTAGCTTGGGAATCTTGTGATGCAAAAGCAGGAAAGGTATACATGACCTTCCAAGTAAACATGGGATACCAAACAGTTGATACAACGGGTGTCTTCATCGCTGGTGGAGGTAACTTCGGAAATCCAGGTGACAACGAAATGTTGCCTATTGGTGATAGTGTGTATTCATTTACAATGTCTGCTGATACTGGTTTCAACTCTGATTTTACTTTCTCTAACGGCGATGACACAGGTTGGGGACAGACAGAAAACATTGTAGGAAAGCCTTGTGCTGTTGCTCCTTATAGTGATCGTACAATTCCTGGTCCTATATACAGCGATTACCGTTTGACTACTTGTTTCGGCGAGTGTACTACTGACGGTACTTGTCCAGTTCCTGCAGTTCCAGTTAACGTTACTTTCCATTCAGATCGTAACTCTGTTGCTGGTACTTTCACAACAGCGTATGTTTCAGGTACAATCAACGGATGGAGCGGTAACGCTGATCCTATGACTGATGATGATGGTGATGGTGTTTACACTGCAACGTTATCGTTGTTACCAGGTAACTACGAGTTCAAGTTCACAGCTGATGACTGGGCTATACAAGAGAACTTAGATCCAGCTACACTTGATTCTACTTGTACGTTAACTACTGGCGCGTTCACAAACCGTTACATTTCTATTGGCATGGCTGATACAGTTTTACCAATTCAGTGTTGGGAAGAGTGTGGTCCTTGTGCGGGAAT
>CAJJCK010000220.1 GCA_905182675.1 uncultured Cryomorphaceae bacterium
CGGTGTAGAGCGCAGTAATCCCCTCCGTCAGAGTCTCTTAATCACAGGGATTAACTTTGGTCTTGGACAGCGTTTGAAATGGCCTGATGATTATTTCACCTTGTATCAAGGTTTAGAATTTAGAAGATTTAACCTGAATGACTTCCCAACCGGATTCTTGGATTATACCAAGGGGATTTCAAACAACGTTAACTACCAATTCACATTAGGACGTAACAATACGGACGTACCTATTTTCCCAACGCGTGGTTCTCAAATCAGTTTCTCGGCGGAATTGACTCCTCCTTTTAGTTCTTTTAATGGAGACATTGACTACAAATCACTTTCTTCTGAGGAACGTTTCAAGCTTGTTGAATATCACAAGTGGAAATTGAATGCAGATTGGTTCGCGCCCATCACATCTAAATTTGTGATTAGAACGCATGGGGAATTCGGATATTTAGGAAGTTATAATAAAGATCTTGGCCTACCTCCTTTTGAGAGATTCTATGTAGGGGGTGACGGTCTGTCAAACTTCGTGATTGATGGTAGAGAGATTATAGGTTTACGTGGATATCAAAACAATTCTATTACTCCTGCAGGTGGTGGTGCACTTTACAACAAATACATTTTAGAATTCCGCTATATCCTCGCAAATACGCCTAGTGCACAAGTATTCCCATTGATCTTTATGGAAGGCGGGAACAACTATGACAATTTCTGGGACTATCGTGCGTTCAATTTGAAGAGAAGTGCAGGTGCGGGTATTCGTATTTATATGCCCATGTTTGGATTGATGGGTGTAGATGTTGCTTATGGGTTTGATCCTGAGCCTAACGGTGCGTCGGCAAGTGGCTGGCAAACTCACTTCATCATTGGTCAACAGTTCTAATTGAATTACCTTTGCAATTATGAAGTTTAGATTCATTTCTTTTGCCTTAGCAGTTTCTTTTAGCACGGTGCTTTCAGCGCAGCGTTATGGTGTGGTAGATATGGATTATATTCTTCAAAACATTCCGGAATATGCGCAATCGAAGAGCCAGCTTGATAAGCTAAGCGAACAGTGGGCCGGGGAAGTAAGTGCATTGCAAAGTGAACTTCAAAGCTTAAAAGACGCACTTGCTGCGGAGCGCATACTTTTGTCACCAGATAAATTGACAAAACGGGAAAAATCCATAGAGGATAAACAAATGGAGGTTATTAGCCTTCAACAAAAATACTTCGGTCCGGCTGGACAGCTTTTTGAAAAGCGTGCACAGTTGGTACAACCTATTCAAGACAAGGTTTTTGGTGCTGTGCAGGCAGTGGCGCGCAAGCGTAAACTAGAATTGGTTTTGGATAAAAGTGCGCAGAGTGGTGTTCTTTATGTAGAAAAAGAGAAAGATTACAGTGACGAAGTTTTAACTAGTTTAAAGAAATAAAAACAAGAACAGATGAAAAGAGTATTACTCGCAATTGCCTTGACACTTGGGTTTGCTGGAACAGCGGTAGCGCAGCAAAAAATGGGTCACCTTAATGTAGATGAATTATTGTCTATCATGCCTGAAACAAAATCTGCAGAAGGCGAAATTCAGAAGTATGCTCAGCAACTTGAAGGAGACGCTACAGCCATGCAAGGAGAGTACATGACTAAAATGCAGAATGCGCAAGCAAATGTTGATACATGGACACAACTACGACTTCAGAAGGAACAAGAAGAATTAGAGTCTATGGGGCAGCGCATCATGCAGTTCAATCAAAGTGCTCAGCAAGAACTGCAGCGCAAACAAATGGATCTAATGATGCCTATCATTGAAAAGGCACAAGAAGCGGTTAACGTCGTTGCTAAGGAGCAAGGTTTAACCTACGTGCTTGACGCTTCTGCGTCTAAAGCAGTAGTTATTTACTTAGACGGTGGTGACGACATCATGCCGTTGGTAAAGGCGCAGTTAGGGATCAATTAAGAGATCTATAAAACTTTATTCTAAACCCCTCGTGAGCAAAGCTCATGGGGGGTTTTTATTTGGTATTTTGCGTAGATCAATGGAAAAGATTCATAAAATAGGATTATTCGATAGTGGATTAGGTGGATTAACGGTGCTAAAGGCACTCGAAGATGTACTGCCTCAGGTCCCTAAAATCTATTATGGAGATACGTTGCACCTGCCTTATGGTGACAAGAGTGATGAGGCCATAATTGGCTATAGTTTACGAATTGTTGAATTTTTAAGACAACAGGGCTGTGATGTGATCGTAATTGCTTGTAATAGTGCGAGCGCCGCTGCTGGCGCTGTGCTTGAGCAGGCATTTCCGTCATTAAGGTTTGTTAACGTGATTGATCCAGTCGTCGAGGCGCTCGCGAATAGCAACGAAAAAAAAGTAGGGCTATTAGGCACTAGAGCAACTGTTCGAAGTGAAGAATATCCAAGAAGATTGAGCGTCTTAAGCAACACTGTAGAGTTAGTTAGTCTGCCAACACCTCTTTTGGTTCCCCTTATTGAAGATGGGTTCTTGGGTTCAGATATAGCGGAGCAAGTCTTACGTCATTACTTGAATAGTCCTTCCTTTCATGGAATTTCATCGATTGTACCGGGTTGTACGCATTATCCATTATTGAAAGAACTGGCCCAGAAAGTACTCAAAGATGTCCGCTGGATTGACGCTCCGGAAATTGTAGCTGCACAGGTGATGCAATGGTGGAATTCTCAAAGTAGATTGAATCAACCCACTGAACACGCTGGTACTCAATTTTTCGTAAGCGATAAAACGGAAAGTTTTATGGACCTTGCCCAAGCCACTTTTGGAATATCAGCAACATGGGAAACAGCGGTTTTGTCTTAAACATTAAGCAGAATTCTCATAAGCCAGGCTTACCTATCTCCCCATTTATACATCCAAGATGTAAATGTTGAAATTAAGAAGCTAAACAGAATAGCTGTCCAGGTGCTCGAGACGTGTAATCCTGAAATCCATTGATCAGCTAGGCCAATAATAATGGCATTTATAATCAGAAGAAACAGCCCTAATGTCACGAAGGTGACAGGAAGGGTTATAAATACTAATAACGGTTTTATAGTTACGTTTAGAAGGCCTAAAACGATCGCAATTCCTATGGTGGTCATAAAGCTATCGATCTGAACTCCTGGGAGTATCCATCCAGAAATAAAAATAGCAAGTGAGGATATAATCAGTCGAGTGATGAGGCTTTGATTTCGTTTCATTTGCGGTAAATTGTTCCAAGTAAAATTAAGAAAATGAACAAACTCTTTGCTTTGGCTTTGACAGCCTCTTTTGCACTCGTATTAACGAATTGTCAGTCTAACGAATCTAATGAAAAGACGCAGCAGACAGACACTTCGTCAACTGTTATTGCGGACACTTCTGTACGTGCATCTTTATTTCTAGACCCGCACAGTTATAGTACCATGGAGTCAAAGGTAACTGCGTTGCACTGGGATGCAAATGTTGATTTTCAGACTGAGGTCATTTCAGCGACTGCGCATTGGACCTTGCAGGAAGATCATGGCGACTCCGTCATTTTTGATGTAAAGAACCTGGATATATCTGAGGTCTTAGTGGATGGTGTCGTTAGTGATAATTGGAACTTAGACGGTAATGATGAGTTATTAGGTTCGGCGTTGATTATACCGCTAAACCTGGCTGCTAAACAGGTGAGCATATCTTACAGAACAAGCCCAACTGCGGAAGCCCTACAGTGGTATCCAGCTTCATTGACACAAGGTAAACGTCAACCGTTTTTATTCACACAGAGCCAGGCTATTTTGGCAAGGACATGGATTCCATGTCAAGACAGGCCTGGAGTAAGATTTACTTATACCGCAAAGGTAAAGGTGCCCAAGCAAACCCTTGCTTTGATGAGTGCATCTAATCCCGTTCAAAAAAACGAAACCGGGGTGTACGAGTTTAACATGCCCCAACCCATTCCTTCTTACTTGTTAGCACTAGGTGTAGGGGATTTAGAGTTTATTGCCTTAGGAGAACGCTCAGGGGTATATGCGGAGCCGGAAATGGTTCGTAATGCTGCTTACGAATTCTCTCTAACGGAAGATATGATCAGAGATGCTGAAGCGCTATATGGGCCGTATTATTGGGGTAGGTACGATATGCTTGTTCTTCCACCTAGCTTTCCTTTCGGAGGGATGGAAAATCCAAGATTGACTTTTCTAACGCCAACTGTTGTTGTAGGTGATCGAAGTTTAGTGAGCTTGATTGCTCATGAGTTAGCCCATAGCTGGAGTGGAAACTTGGTCACTAATGCTACATGGAATGATTTCTGGGTTAATGAAGGCTTTACCGTTTATTTTGAGATGCGTATTATGGAGCAACTCTATGGTCAAGACTTCGCCGACATGCTTGAGGCACTCAGCTATGATGACCTGCAGAATGAATTGGCCTCTATGTTGGAAGAAGATCCTGACGCGACTAGACTAAAACAAGACTTGGTCGGACGAAACCCAGATGACGGAGTGACAGCTATACCTTATGACAAGGGTTTTCATTTCTTAAGACTTTGTGAGAATACGGTTGGAAGAGAAAACTGGGATGCCTTCTTAAAAAACTACTTTGATAAGTATAAATTTAAAACCATGGTGACAGAGGTCTTCCTTCAGGAATTGGCGGCCCTTTTAACCCAGGAACAATGGAATAAAATAGGGGTAGAGCAGTGGGTCTACGGAACGGGCTTACCGGTGAATTGCCCATTTCCAGCGTCGAATAGATTTATTCAAGTTGATCAAGCAGTGAAGATGATGTTAACTACAGATCCTCTCGATGCTAATGCAAAATCATTGGTTTACTTAGACCAAGATGTTACTATTCGTTGGAGTACCCATGAATGGTTGCGATACATCAGAGGCTTGGAGGCTGGAGGAGCATTAGAAGGACATTATGCGCTTGCTGACTTTAATTACGGACTAAGCGGTAGTCCAAATCCTGAAATTGTGGCAGCGTGGTACGCGGCAATATTAAAAACAGGTTTTGAAGGTTTTGACAAGGCTGTTTATACAGCAAAGGTTGAGTCTTTCTTGGGATCTGTAGGACGTAGAAAATTTATTGTACCCATGTATGCGAGTATGCTTGAGGGTGATGAAAAACGTCAAGAGTGGGCAAAAAAAATCTATATGAATGCCCGCGACTCGTATCATCCGTTGGCACAAGGCACATTGGACGATCTTTTTGAAGAGGCGTTATAAATAGCTTTTAACCTGAAGACTGTCCGATTCTGGCCACAGTAGCTCAAAGCTACCTGAAGCCGGGTTTTGATCTTTCTCGTCATCAGGCTTAGCCTGGAATAGTGTTTTTAAGTCGTCACGCTCTTTTTTCAAAGTGTTTTTCATACGCCTAGCCATATCAGTTTTGTCAAGGCTTACACACGGGTCATCTAGATCACATCCAACAAGAATTCTGACATAAGGTTGGTTCTCATTTTCGGATTCTGATATCCATCCACCTAAATCTCTATTGCTGTTTTTACCTCTTAGTGCCAGATCTTTGACTCCCAGCCTTAGGCCATAGGAAATCTCATCAGTCTTTAGGTTTTGCCATCCATTAACCCAAAAATTCATTGCACTGTTTTCGACCTCTGTTTCAGGAATAAACAGCGTGTCTCCACGAACATTGAATGGTCCTTGAAGCAGGGGTATGGAGATGGTGGAAAGCTCATCCTTATCTACAAAACTACTCAGCTCCTGTAAAGGGCTGTAATGCTGAAGAGTACCATTGCGGAGAACGGCTACGGCGTCAATTTTTGTTTTTTCAGTGACGACATCCCAATCATTGTTAAAAGACAGTGTCATCTCGGCGGTCGAAGACACCTGGCCTTTTAAATTAGATTCGTCTATATCTTCAATGTCAAAGCTATTGAAACTCCTAAGCAGCTCGTCCAGCGCGATGGACTGTACGACAGCGTTAGTCCAGAATATTGATCCGTTGGTCTGTTCTGTGAGTGTCCAATCTCCTTTTATGGTTCCTTGACAACCTTGGATTTCCATCTCTTTTCCATGAATTACGGTACCGTCATTAAAAAGCATCCCTCGAAGTGAGTTACCCTCGAAATCCCCCAGGGTGAGGGCAGCGATGTTTAAGTTTATCTCAAAATCAAAACCAAAACCATCACTGCTGGTTTCCTTATCATCAAACTCCCAGAACAACAATGGATCCACATTGATAATGGGACTTTCCATCGTTACCTGAATTCTTGGAGTTGCGAATGAATGCAAGGCATTAACAATCTGTCCTTCCACCACTGCAGTGTTCATTCCACTTTGGAGGAAACAGCGATCCAAGAGGATGTCATCACCACTTACCCGTAAATCGGCTTCTACTTTTTCAAATGATATGGTGCTCTCAGAAATACCAAAAGCCACTTGAGTAAGTTGTATGGACCCAGAAAAATCGGTCTCTCCTATAGGAGTAAAATCGCTCCAACTTTTAAATTGTTGATTAATCTGTAAGTCTTGTCCTTGCCAAAACCCCATAGGGTCATCTAACGCTGTAACCTCAACCAATTGAAACAATTCGTTTAGATTCGATCCGCCCGATAAATTGGACTGCAACACAGGGTGGTCCAATCCACTCAATGTAATGGATCCTTGGAGTTCACCTGTGGAGGTTTTGATTATTAATTGGGTTCCAGAAATGGCTCGCTCACTACCCCATTTAACGAAGAGTTTTCCTTGAGCATCTAGAACATTCAGTGCGTCAAAAGTAAAAGCACATTTCGAAGGAGTGAATTCAGCGGTCCAATCGTCATAAGTTCCCTTCCAATTCAAAGATGACACGCATGAGGTGAGTACTACATCTCCTAGAGTAAGCATAGGAAAGTTTGTCAGTGTTGTTGCAATGTCAATTCGGGAGGAGAAAAGACGACCACCAGATTCATTAAGATTAAAGGAAATTGCCGAATTATTAAGAATCAAGTCGTTACTGTTGGCATTCCAGCCGTTATCGCTTAGCGTTAATTCTATACTACCGCTAAGGCTTAACTCTCTAAACCATTCGTATTGTACTGAGGATCCGTAAACCTTTGAAAGGCGACCATCTACTTGAAGATCCCTTGCTTGTGTAATACCACCGGTGAGTACTACATTATTAGCGTATCCTGAATAGATGTCTTTAGAGATCCCATCCTCATAACGCAGGTCCATGTCAATCAATGAAATTCTGGAGAGGTCGATAGATTGTTCCGATGATGTTGCACTGGGAGAAAGTAATTCCCAGTTCTGGCCTGAACCGTTTTCATACAAGGAAAACGTCCCACGTTTAAAGGCCAATTCCTCAATCACAAACGTTCCTTTGATGACCTCAAGGATATTCATGCCTAAACCAACATATTCAGCCCGAAGTAATGCGGTGTTCGGCCTCAGGGCATCTTTGATCTCAACATCGACTAATTCAACACGAACCCTAGGGAACCCACTAAATAAGTCCAAGTCAATACTCCCTACAGAAATGGGTGCATTTAATTCCTTATTTAACCGCTCAATACTGCGGTCGATAATGACATCTTTTTTCCACCACAAATAGCCAGCACCTCCTCCCAGTATTAGAATACCAGTAAGCAGGAGGCAGCTAAAGATTCGTAATGCCTTTGGCATGCTATCTGGTTTTTAGAAAGCCAACTTCTTTTGGTTCTAGGAACCTGTATTGCCCTCTGGTAAGACTCTTTTTCGTTAGACCAGCGAAAGACACACGATCCAACTGCTCAATTTCGTAACCTAAATGGGCGAAAAGCTTTCGTACAATACGATTTCTGTTGACACTTATTCTCAAGCCTATTTCACGCTTGTTTTTTTCGTCGATATACTTAATCTCCTCCACAGGTGCTTTGCCACAATCTAATTCAATGCCTTCAACGATCTTATTCATATCTACCTTCTTTAACGGTTTGTCAAGAACAATATGATAAATATTGATAGCACCGTTGAGACCAGTAGTTAATTTCTTGGCGGTTTCAGCGTCGT
>CAJJCK010000221.1 GCA_905182675.1 uncultured Cryomorphaceae bacterium
CTTGTGTGCTTCTGCCTTTGTGGACGAAGCACCGAGTTTGGATATCACACCAGATCCAAACTTAGCGAATCCTACAATATTAGTTCCAGTAACTAATACAGCCGGTGACACGCTCTATCTTTATACCGAAGTATATCCAGGTGATACGGTAAGATTTGATATTTCATCTTCAGATCCTTATCCAAACCCTAATTGTTCTTCACAGAATATTAATTTTAGCGCTTCTGGTGGTAACCTAAGTTCCGCTGCGAATTATGGTAATGCCAACGCTTGTCTGTTTAATCCTCCTTGTGCTACGATATCCTCAGGCAATGTTGGAGGCGTGTTTACCTATCCAGGTATTAATCAAGTAGAATTTAACTGGTACGTCGACTGTAGTCACCTGTTCTATCAAGAGTATCAGTGTGGAACGCTGAAGTCTGAGTATTCGTATTACATACGTATGCAGGATGACCAGTGTCCTTTGAATAGAATTGCTTATCAGAAAATCATAGTTAGGGTATTGAATTACATGCCTAGACTACCAGATATCAGTGATGCTTGTGTTAGCCTCGACGCTTCAGGAGTGTCATTTGATTGGGTCGCTAGCGCCGACACTGGCTTTAACTTTGATTATTATCTGATTAATCATATAGATACCCTTGGTGCAACCACCATTGTGGATACAATTTTCGATTGGAGTACACAGACTTACACGCATGCAGGAGCTGATCCTAATGCTGTAAATGGATATACAATTCAAGTCGGTGGTGGATGTGGATTATTAACTGTACCCACAGATACCCTTCAAAACATAAGAATGGGCCTACAAGCATTCCCGCCACCTCCTAACAGTTCCATAGCGGTATTGAATTGGAATCCGTGGTTAAAGGGAGATACAGCAACTACCTATGATGTGTGGGTGGAGGCACCTCAAAATTCGGGTCAATGGACGCAACTCGGTTCTACGGTTGATTTTACTTGGACAGATACAGTAGCATTTTGTGGTTCTTGGTTGAACTATCAGGTTCGTTATAATGTTTCTTGTGAGAGTTCGAAGGATAGCGGATATTTTTCAGATAAAACAGCACCTGCAGCGGTTGTTTTTGATTCAGTTACAGTAGCTGGTGGTAATTTAGGAGGTATGTCTTGGGCAGCCTCTAAGGATAGCGATGTGGTTTATTATGTGATCTACAGAGAAGATAATTCCGGATTTTTAGTACCCATAGATTCAATCACATCAGCAAATTATGCTGCGTCTATGCCGTATGTATATGGTCTGTCTAATGCTGGGAATCAAAAAGAAACTTACGTAATTACAGCAGTAGATAGTTGTGGAAATCAAAGTTCCGTCGGGAATACAGTACCCTCTAGTACCATATTTATGCAACTCGGTGTAGATCCATGTGATGGATATGCTAGATTGCGTTGGAATACTTATTCAGAGTGGTCACAGAGTCAGGTCGCGGAGTACAACTTATACGCTGATATTACAGATCCAATTGGTGGCACCATCACAGGTGTACTTCTCAAGGGTGGTAATTTAGATACCACATTCAACCATTATGGTATCATCAACGGATATTCTTACTGTTATTATGTGCAAGCGGTGGATACAACAGGAACGCGAACGAGCACCTCAAACAAGGAATGCAATAGTTCAGCTGTAGTTCAGGGGTCCAAAGTATTATATCTAGGCCGCGCTACGGTGAATTCCCAGAATGGAGTTGACATGTATGCATACATTGACAGGGATGCAGATGTTATCGACTATCAGGTTCAGCGTGCAGATGATGAAATCGGACCTTATTTGACTATTGGTAACGTAGCAAAACCTACTCTAGGTCCTTGGGAAGTTAAATTTGTAGATTATACCGCTGATCCGATGGGACGTAGGTATTACTATAGACTTGCTTCTAGGGATTCATGTGGAGCATTGGATACCATTTCCAATCTGGGTACGAATATTCTACTAAACGTAGAAGCCATCGGTAACCTTACCTGTAATATAACTTGGTCGCCTTACCGTGATTTTGACGCTGGGGTTGATGAATACGAAATCTATCGTTCAGCTGACGGAGGCTCGTCGTTTACTTTTGTAACGGCAACCACGGATACCGCGTACATGGATGATATAAAGCCTTACTCTAATTCGAAAGGAAAATTCTGTTACTATGTGAAGGCCATAGCTGCTGATGGTATCATTCCATGGAGAGATGAGTTCAATGAAAAGTTCAATGCACGTTCTAATGTGGCTTGTGCTGTTCACAAGGCCAGATTGTGGATGCCAACCGCATTCAATCCTGAATCTGATGTATTAGAAAATAGAGTTTGGAAGCCACAAGGCGTATTTGCTCGTCCAGACAGTTATACCTTATTTATCATGGACCGTTGGGGTCAAGAGGTATTCCGCACGACGACCATCTCATCTGGATGGGACGGACTCATCAACGGTAATAAAGCGTCGATGGGCGTCTACACCTATTACGTAAAGTATAGAAGTATAGAAGATGTGCCTGTGGAGGAACGTGGAAATTTCACCTTACTCTACTAATTATTAAGATTTTAAGAATCTATCATGGGCGGCCTCAGGCCGCCCATGTTGTTTCGTATAAATTGCTTAATTTTGGGCGCAATTCAAATCAGAATTGCTATGTCATTAAACACCAACAAAGTTCTCGGTTTAGGTCTCACCTACGATGACGTCTTACTAGTTCCGAATTATTCCGAAGTTTTACCGCGTGATGTGGTTTTATCCTCCCGGTTTTCGAGAAACATTGCTCTAAATACGCCTATTATATCGGCAGCTATGGATACCGTCACAGAGTGTGCTATGGCTATTGCTATTGCACAGGAAGGTGGTATTGGGGTCATCCATAAGAACATGACCATTGAGCAGCAAGCCATTGAAGTTCGGAAGGTTAAACGTGCTGAAAGTGGGATGATCTTAGACCCTGTTACCTTATATAAGGAAGCTACCGTGGCGGATGCAAAAGCCATGATGGCAGAATTTAAAATTGGTGGCATACCAATTATTGATAACAATAAAAAATTGATTGGGATTCTTACAAACCGTGATTTACGTTTTGAAAAAGAAAATACACGCCTCATTGATGAGGTTATGACCAAGGATAAATTAGTGACAGCGGCCCGCAGCACCACGATGGAGCAGGCTGAATCCATTCTTCAAGAACACAAGATTGAGAAACTTCCAGTGGTAACTGAAGACTACGTATTAGTAGGCCTTATTACTTATCGAGATATAACTAAAAACAAAGTCAAGCCAAACGCTAATAAGGACCAGTACGGTCGTTTGAAAGTAGCTGCGGCTGTAGGTGTTACTGAGGATGTAGTAGCGCGTGTAACAGCGTTGAATGAGTCAGGAGTTGATGCTATCATTATAGATACCGCCCATGGACATACCAAAGGTGTTGTTACAGCCCTGAAAAAGGTAAAATCTAGCTTCCCTAATCTTGACGTAGTTGTAGGTAATATAGCGACTGCAGAAGCTGCCCTGTATCTTTTAGAAGCTGGTGCTGATGCTGTTAAAGTCGGAATTGGACCTGGATCTATCTGTACTACTAGAATCATAGCAGGTGTCGGATATCCTCAATTAAGTGCGATAATGGAAGTCTCTCAAGCCATCAATAATAGAATCCCTGTGATTGCTGACGGAGGTATTAGATATACAGGCGATATTGTTAAGGCCATTGCTGCCGGTGCTGATTGTGTTATGCTTGGCTCAATGTTCGCTGGAACTAAAGAAAGTCCAGGAAACACCGTGATTTACGAGGGCAGGAAATATAAAACATATCGGGGTATGGGCTCGGTTGAGGCCATGACAGATGGATCAAAAGACCGTTATTTTCAAGATATTGAAGACGACGTTAAAAAATTGGTTCCTGAGGGAATTGTGGGTCGAGTGCCTTATAAAGGCGAAGTTGGTGAGGTGATGTACCAATTTATTGGTGGATTAAGAGCCGGAATGGGGTATTGCGGTGCGAGCAGCATACCTGCATTGAGAGAATCTGCAAGATTTATTCAAATCACTGCGGCAGGAGTACAAGAGAGTCATCCGCATAACGTAAGTATAACTAGAGAAGCACCTAACTACAGCAGATAATGAAAATAAAAGATATAGTATTCATCGGATCGGTTCTATTAAGCTTCAATTCCTACGCTCAAGAAGTTCTCTTTAGTGTTGGGGATCATGAGGTAACGGCTGAAGAGTTTAAGGCAGTATACGAGAAAAATAAAGACGTAGGTTCACTTATTGACCCTAAAACACCTCAGGAGTATTTGGACCTGTATGTTAAGTTCAAATTAAAAATAGCTGAGGCATATGACCAGCAGCGTGACACCGCATCTCAATTTGTGAAAGAATTTGGTGGGTATAGAGCACAATTGGCAAAACCTTATTTGAGTGATCCAGGATCGGAAAAAACTTTAATTACAGAAGGTTATGCACGATTACAGGAAGAAGTTAGGGCGTCTCACATCATGTTTGAGCTTGAATCTACGGCACTGCCATCTGATACGGTTAAAGTGTTCAACGAAATGAAAAACCTGCGCAATGAAATCACAAGCGGTAAAATTTCGTTTGAAGATGCGGCTCGTTCTAAGAGTGCTGATACATGGAGTGCGAAGCAGGGTGGTGACTTGGGTTACTTTACGGCCTTCAATATGGTTTACCCATTTGAAAATGGAGCGTATAACCAAAATATAGGTGAGATAAGTATGCCTATTCGCTCACAGCATGGGTATCACTTGATTAAAACAACAGATCGTAGACCAGCCAGTGGTACGGTCAAGGTTAGACAAATATTCTTCTCTGCAGATGAGGAGGCAAAAATCAATGAAAGTCAACGGGCCGAACGTAGTGCTCAAGAGATTTTCAATAGATTACAGACCGGTGAGGATTTTGTTTCCTTAGTGAGCTTTAGCGAGGATAGAAAAACCAAGGAATCTCAGGGTGTAATGCCTGAATTTGGATTGAATAAAATGATGCCGGCATTTGAAGAGGCTGCTTTTGCACTTAAAAGCCCTGGTGATTACTCTATGCCTATTCGCACAAATATTGGCTGGCACGTCATTCAATTGATGGAAAGAATACCGCTACCAGAATTTGCTACTATGGAGAAAGAAATCACGAATAAGGTGAAGCGTGACTCAAGAAGTAAGCTAGGTGCTGTGAAGTTTCTCAAAGACTTAAAGAAGCAATACAACTTCTCGGTTAACGAGCGTAATTATGCTCGTACAGTGAAATTGGTCAGTACTACTGCATTCACCGAAGGTCAGTGGCAGGCGGTTATGCCTTCTAAAGACAGGGTGGTGGCTACATTTGACGGTCAAGCGATGACTCAATCTCAACTTCTTGATTTCTGGCAGCAGAATCAAAAACCGGGCAATGAAAATGATGTTGAAGAGTATTTAAGATTGTTATTTAATGTGGTCAGTAATGATGTGGTATTGGGTTACGAGGATGGTAAATTAGAAACAAAATATCCTGCGTTCAGAAACTTAGTTCGGGAATATAAAGAGGGTATCCTACTATTTGACCTCACCCAAGACGAGGTTTGGGATAAGGCTTCTCAGGATTCGGTGGGCATATTTAATCATTATGAAGAGATTAAAACTCAATTCATGTGGAACGATCGTCTAGCCTATGCCTACTGGGTATGCGAAGATGAAAAAATTGCTAAAAAAATATCTAAATGGGTTTCGAAAGATAAGCAGGACAAGTTAAACGAACTTTTAGGTGCTGAAAACCCCTTGAGTATTGCCGTGCAATCTGGTACTTCACAGCAGGATGATGATGAGGTCCTGTCTGTTCTCTGGAATACGATACCAGGTGTATATGGCCCTGTATCACTTACTGGTGGTTTTGGCGTTATACAGGTAATAGATTTTATTCCTGCAGGTCCAAAAGCGTTGAACGAAGTAAAAGGTTTAGTTATAGCAAGCTACCAGGATCAACTAGAACAAGCTTGGGTGAAAAAATTGACCGCTAAATTTGAGGTTATAGTAAACGATACTGTGAAAAATGAGCTATTTAATTCGTTAGACTAAATGATCCGTTGGATACTGATTTCTTGTTTAGCCTTTACTGCATGTGTCCCTTCTGTATCATCTGATCAGATCGTCTTGGCAGAGTTAGGTAAAAAACATCTTCTTCTAGAGGATGTAAAGAACCAGATCCCAAAATCAGGAGAAATGAGTCCAGTAGACAGTGCATTAATGGTGGACCGATTGATTCGAACCTGGGCGAAAAATGAGCTCTTAGTTGCCGCGGCTGAATTTAATCTGGATGAGGAAATGAGGTCTTTTGAAGACCTTGTCAAACGGTATAGAAATGACTTACTAAAGCATGCCTATATTGATCAATTTGTACGTGAGAACCTAGATACGTCAATTGCTCAAGATGAATTGCTGGAGTATTATACGACTAACTTGGATAACTTTGAACTCAAAGAGAGTATTATCCAGGCGCAATACACTGCTGTACCCTTGAATGCCCAAAAAATAGATCAAGCAGTACGATGGTTTAAAAAAAGTAGAATTGAAGACAAGTACTACGATTGGATCGAAGTATTTGCCACTAAACAAAGCGCTTACAATGATTCTTCGTGGATTCCTTTAGATGAGTTCCTGAATGAGATTCCATTGGAAACAAGCAATCCCTATGCTTACTTAAATAGAACAAAGAGATTTACCTGTGAAGATACCGTAATGGTGTATTTTGTGGAGGTCAATGAACTGCGCATAGCCAACAGTTATAGTCCATTGGAATATGTGGAGAAACGTATTAGAAAAATGATACTTAATAAGCGTAGAATTACGCTGATAGAACGAATAGAAGAAAACATTATATCCAATGCAATTGAAAAAGGCGATTTACTTATCCCTTAGCGTATTATGCTTTAGCGTATTAGCCCAAGGCCAACCAAAAACTGTCGACGGTGTAGTCGCTGTTGTTGGTGGAGACATTATACTTAAAAGCGATATTGACGAGCAATACGATGTATTTAACCGTCAAAATTTTGGAGAGAACATCTCTTATTGCGGTGTTTTTGAAGAGTTGCTTTTTCAGAAACTTTTGATACACCATGCGGAAATTGATTCAGTTACCGTAGGGGAAGACGAGGTTGAGTCTAATATGGACCGTAGAATTGAGCAATTGATCCAACAAATGGGGGATCAAAAAAAACTGGAAGAATTTTACGGAAAGTCTGTCGTAGAAATCAAAGAAGAAATGAGAATTTTAATTCGCGAACAACTTACTGCACAGCGTATGCAGATGACAGTTGTTGAGGGAATTGAGGTCACTCCATCTGAGGTACGCGAATTTTATGAACGACTTCCTGAAGACAGCATTCCTCTGATTAATGCAGAGGTAGAGCTGAGGCAAATCGTGAAATACCCAGAAATCTCCAAAGAGGCGCAGCAAGAGGTTATCGATAAATTAATAGGTCTAAAAGATCGAATAGAAAATGGTACTTCGTTTTCGTCTATGGCGATTCTATATAGTGAAGATCCAGGATCAAATAAAAAAGGAGGAGAGTACAAGGCGATCCAACGTGGTGTATTTGTCAAGGAATTTGAAGCCATCGCCTTCAATCTTAAAAAAGGACAAATCAGCGATCCATTTAAAACGGAGTTTGGTTATCATATTGTTCAACTTTTGGAAAAGCGAGGTGAAGAGTTAGACTTGCGACATATTTTAATAAAGCCCAAGCTCACACAAGAGAATTTACAAGAAGCCAAGGCTTATTTAGATAGTGTTGTAATAGGTATTTCATCCGGTGAAATGACGTTTGATGAAGCGGCAATGAAGTATTCTGAAGATGAGCAAACTAAATTTAATGGTGGACAAATGAGTAATTTCGAGAGCGGAAATAATAAGTTTGAGGTCAGCCAGTTAGACAGAGGATTATTCGCCGTAATCAACGTAATGTCTGAAGATGAGATTTCGGCACCAAACTTTTACCAATCTCAAGACCAGAGAGAGGCTTTTCGTATCGTTCGTGTTGACGCTAAGTACGCTCCTCACAAGGCAAATCTAGATCTTGATTTTACAAGAATTAAAGGTTTTGCCCTTCAAGAAAAGCAAGGTAGACTGGTGCAAGAATGGAAAGATGAAAAGTTGTTAGAAACATTCGTCAAAGTTAATTCAGGTTATTACCCATGCGACGATCAACTAAAGGGTTGGAATAGTAACAACAATGACTAATTCACAAGTAATTCAGGTATTGGAAACTGCTCCTGCGAGACTTGAAGCTTTTAAAAAAGAAGTTTCAAAAGTTATTGTAGGGCAAACTAGTGCGGTTGATTTGATCACCATGTCTATTTTATGTCAAGGTCATAGTCTATTGGTGGGTGTTCCTGGATTAGCGAAAACCCTTCTAATCACTACCGTCTCCAAGGCGTTAGGTATGGATTTCTCGAGAATTCAGTTTACGCCGGATCTTATGCCTTCTGATATTACAGGTACTGAAGTGTTGAATGCGAAAAGAGAGTTTGTTTTTCATAAAGGTCCTGTGTTTGCTAATGTCGTACTCGCAGATGAGATTAATAGAACACCCCCTAAAACTCAGGCAGCGCTTTTAGAGGCGATGCAAGAGCGACGTGTAAGTGTTGCGGGTAACACCCTAGAGTTGCCAGAACCATTCTTTGTATTGGCTACTCAAAATCCTATAGAGCAGGAGGGAACGTATCCTTTACCAGAGGCCCAGTTGGATCGTTTTTTATTTAATATTCTTGTGGGATATCCATCTAAAATAGAGGAAGAAGCTGTCGTAGCGGCAACCACAGTGGGTAGCGCGAAGCAAATTGACCAAGTACTTTCCAGGCAGGAAGTTTTGGATATGCAATTTGCTTTAAAACAAATCCCCGTGACAGATGACGTAATAGCTTACGCTGTTGACTTGGTCAGAAAGACTCGTCCAAATACCGCAGATGGATCTGATGTAGCTCATAATTATTTGAATTGGGGGGCTGGGCCAAGGGCTTCTCAAAGTCTGATTCTTGCAGCTAAGGCTTTAGCGATGATGAATGGGGATGGTTCACCCAGTATCACACACGTAAGAAAAATTGCTCAACCCGTGCTGCGCCATAGGATTGTAGCAAATTTCAAGGCAAAGGGTGAAGGACTCAAAGAAGATGATATTATAGGTCAGTTGCTATAACATTGTTAATAGCCGTTAAAAGCGCTTGGTCAATCAATTGAAGCACATACATTCGTATCATGTTGTCCTCTTTCATTAAAAAACTTCGCGAGAACGTTCCAACCGCCATTTTAACCGCCGCAGTTTTGGGTGCACTTTTGTTGCAATTGAACTTACTGTCGGGTCAATTGGAATTACAGCGTCAACAGTTTGAAGCTCAAATTGGAACAACTTCCGCTAGATTAAGTGAACGCGTGAGACTTTTTGTTCGCAGGAAGAGTATGGGTTCTTTGACCAACAGTGTAAATGTAGATAGTGTATTTACGATCAATACACCCATGGGACAAACCACAGTTCGTTGGTCAAATGCCCAAGTACAGAATCCTTACGGTATAGGAACCAGCGACACAGCCATGCTCGGAGGGTTATTGGATGATTTTCAATCCTCATTACCATGGAGTACACAGCTTGATATGACCGAGCTTGATAGCATTATCGTAAACGAGTTAAAGCAAAATGGGGTTCGCACGGAACCGGTTTGGGCATTGATAGAGAATGGGTACCTCAGTACATTAACCAGTGCGGGATTTGATCCACAAAAGGTAACCTTCAATTATGTCTTGTCTGAGAGTTTCTTTGGTCCTACCAGACAGTTGTTGTTGTATTTCCCCTCCGAAAAATTTTATTTGGCAAGAAGAGTATACTTGAGTCTAATGGCATCCTTGTTATTCTCTACGGTTATTTTAACAGCATTCTTTGGCGTTCAAAGACAAGGAAGAAGACAAAAGAGATTAGCTGATGTTAAAAGTGATTTTATCAACAACATGTCCCATGAATTTAAGACCCCACTTGCGACCATAAACTTAGCTGTAGATTCTATAATCAAAAACGGCGACAAAATGGATGCGGATCAAATACGTAATTATTTGGCTGTGATTAAAACTGAGAATAAGCGTATGAATGCCCAGATGGAATCTGTACTGCAGATGTCTATGATGGATAAAGAAGAGTTAACACTTGAGCGGGCTCAGATGTCCATAGAGAATGTAGTACAAGAAGCTGTTGAGCACTTCACGCTAAGTGTTGCGCAGCGAAATGGATGGATTGACCTTGTTGTTTCACCGGGTTCTTACACATATTTTGGTGATCCTACACAGTTTAAAAGCGCGCTTACGAACCTCATCGATAATGCGATCAAGTATAGTGTAGATGTACCCAGGATTAGTGTGAAACTGAGTGAAGAGGATCATGATTTCGTTATTATAGTTAAGGATAGAGGTATAGGAATGAACGAAGAAACTACCTCTCAGGTTTTTGATAGATTCTTTAGAGCAACTAAAGGAAACATTCATGATGTGAAAGGGCATGGTTTAGGCTTGTCTTTCGTCCATGAAATAGTAGACAAGCATGGTGGAACTATTGATGTACAAAGTAAGATAGGAGAGGGGTCAACGTTTATTATTAAGATTGTAAAGAACCAATAATTATGGAAAAGCAACGTATTTTATTAGTTGAGGACGATGTGAACTTCGGTAATTTATTAAGGGACACGATCGCCTTTAATGATTATGAGGTTGATCTAGAGCGCGATGGCGTGCAAGGACTAAGGGCTTATAAACAAGGAGACTATGACTTATGTATATTTGACATAATGATGCCTAAGAAAGACGGATTGACCCTCGCCACTGAGGTGAAGGAAATTGACAATGGTCAACCGTTGATTTTCCTTACCGCTAAAGGGCAAAAGGAAGATATCATAGCAGGATATTCTGCTGGGGCAGATGATTACCTGGTTAAGCCATTTGACACAGATGTACTGCTTTATAAAATACAAGCCATTATAGGTCGTAAATCTGCTGATACTGAGGAAGAAGCTGATGAATTGATCATTGCGTCATTCACATTCATGCCGAAAATAAGGCAATTGGTATGGGAAGGAGAGGTCACTAGGCTGAGTCCAAAGGAAAGTGAACTGCTGAAAATGCTTGTTGCTCATAAAAATCAACTTTTACCTCGTTCGAAGGCATTACTGAAAATCTGGAGAGAAGACAACTACTTCACAGGTCGATCTATGGACGTCTATGTGGCAAAACTCAGAAAGTATTTGAAGGTAGACTCCACGCTACGCATTGAGAATGTACATGGAGAAGGGTTTCGTTTGGTTCAGGAGTAACTACTTTCTGACGGGACTTTTATTTACATGCTTACTGAGGATCCGCTGTGCTTCTACCTTCACCGATTTTTCCTTCTTTCTACTGTAAAGCATGGTACTAGCGTAGGCCCTAGATTTACCTAAATCTACAATAGGCATTGCAGGGTATAACCCTATAGAATATCCCATCATTGCAAATTCCATAGGAGGTATGGTCCATGGCTCATGTATATAAGGAGCTGGTATATTGATGAGTTCAGGAATCCATTGACGAATAAAAGTACCCTGAGGGTCGTGGTCTTTACTTTGCTTTATTGGATTGTAAATTCTAATCGTATTTACTCCGGTATACCCGCTCTGCATTTGAAATTGAGTGTAATGTATGCCTGGCTCGAAGTCTGTAAAGAGCGATGCTAAATAATCTGCTCCCGGCTTCCATGGGAGCCACAGGTATTGGCTATAAAAACTTACAACCATAGCCCTCATTCTAAAATTTAAGTAACCTGTTGCTGTTAAGCATCTCATACATGCGTCAATAAGTGGAACTCCCGTTAATCCATTTTTCCAAGCTTCAAAATTTTCCAGGTCCATGTTCTTTAAATTCTCCACAGCGAGATAACCTCTGTTGATTGGAAGGAATTCATATTCCCATTCACTCTCGAATTTTTGAATAAAATGAGCCTGCCACCTGAGCCTATCCGCAAAAGCGTTAAAATTTCTTTTACTACCTATTATGGGCGCCTGACGCATACTTTGATAGACCGTCTTAACACTTATGGTTCCCCAGGCCAAATGTGGGGAAATCCGGCTACATCCTTTTCTAGATTCTTGAGGTTTTGAAATACTACGTGCATACTTGGTGATTCGGTCAGTCAGGAAACTTTGAAGGATTTGATGTGCTCTTCGCTCACCGCCTCGCTGAAAAAACGGGTGAGGCTGAAAGTTAGGTAAGTATAAAGGCGCAAAATCTGGACAAAACTCGATGGTCCGTTTCTTTAAAAGCGTTTTGTCTATGGCACAGGCAGGGCTAGATACATCAGTCATCCATTTGTTCACCCAGTCTTTTCGGTTTTTTAATCCACGACGTACCCCATTTGCCACAAATTCATGCCATTTGATGTGATGACCTAAAAACCATTTTTTGAGTTCAATATCTCTGTCAAAAGTGTGTTTAATCCCTGTTTCTTGATGGCTAAAGATGTTTTGCACATCGAAGTGCTTGTTAGCGTTTTCAAAAAAGGATAGGGCATCGGTTGTAAACAAATGCAACTTAGGAGCACCTATTTGGATATTAATATCTTCCACGGAATCGATGATAAACCTACTGTGTCGCTCGTCATATTGAGTTAAATCGAACAGCTTAGGTTCATGTAGAAAAACCAGCCATAACTTATTAGATCCTTTCAAGGCTTGATAGAGCGCTTCGTGATCATACAGCCGTAAATCACGCTTAAACCATACAATATCTATGGCTTTGCGCATTTAGAAATTAAATTTTGATGCGTTTGGGTATGGAAAGAAGTCAAACTCATTCCCTGTCGTGTACTGGTTTAATCCCAGCGCCAAGGATGGGCCATTCTGCCAAGAAAGTCGTCCACTATCTTCCACAGTTACTTCCTTAGAAAAACCTATTTGTTTGATGGATCCTACGGTATAAACGCAGCCATTATTCAATTCAAATTCTTCAATAAACTCAAGCTCCATGGCCCAAAGGGCACTGGTAGGTATAGGATGTGTCCATTGTTTCAGCGTGTTTACAGACCCACCTACAGCAGACCACTCAAATGTTCCATACGGTGCATTCACACTACTGTCATGTAGTATTTCAGCTTGGTGAAGAGGAATGGCCGTGAGGGTGAGAAGTTTGCTTGACCTGTAGTTTGATAAAGTGTGACGTTTTCCTTGATCAGGTCTAAATAGAACACTGATTTGTGCAGGGTGCGACCCTACATGGGTTACATTCGAAAACGTACCGGAATTCCAAATACCATCTGCCCCTGTAACGCCTAGGAAAGCGGTTCTTATTCCTGAAGCGGAATTAATGAGTGCAGTCCTATATTTCTTTTCAAGCGTCTCTAGTTGTGATTGATCGAAGAAGGTATTAAACATGTTTAAAGAACACTTTGGCCTCCATCCACATGAATAACTTGTCCTGTCATCCATGAGCTTTTATCGCTTAATAGGAAGGCTGTCATTTCAGCTATATCACTTACTTCTCCAACTCGTTTCATAGGGTTGTTGGCTCCAATAGCTTGTTTTTTCTCTTCTGTACTCAATAGTTTAGAAGCGAGTGGCGTATCAGTTAAACTTGGAGCGATACAGTTGATACGGGCCTTAGGGGCCCATTCAGAGGCGATGGCTCTTGTCATTCCTTCTATTGCACCTTTCGATGCACTCACGGTGGCGTGAAAAGGCATTCCACGACCAACAGCAACAGTAGAGTAAAGGACACAGGAAGGTATAGACTCTTTATTAAAATTCTTTTGAGCAGCCTGAAGTGCTTTGACTGCACCAATAACGTGTAGGTTAAAGTCTTGCTGGAAGACCTCCGGCTTTAGGCCTCTAAATGGCTTTAGGTTTATCGAACCAACGCTGTAGACCAATCCG
>CAJJCK010000222.1 GCA_905182675.1 uncultured Cryomorphaceae bacterium
ATTCCGGATATCGAAAAGGCTATTATGAATGCCGGACTAGGGTTTAACCCAATGAATAACGGGGAGAGTGTCATCATTTCTGTGCCGCCTTTGACGGAGGAGCGTAGAAGAAGTTTAGCGAAATTAGCGAAGAGCGAAACTGAGAATGCTAAAGTGGGCGTTCGCGCAGCGCGTAAAACAGCAATGGATGAGTTGAAAAAACTTGGAAATGATGGTTTGAGTGAAGATTTGCAAAAGGATAGCGAGACCCTTATTCAAAAAACTACAGATGAATACATAGCAAAATGTGATGCCATGTTTGCTAAGAAAGAACAGGATATAATGACCGTTTAAGTAGTGTCATTGATTTTAAAAAAAAACCGGTCGGAAACGACTGGTTTTTTTTTGGCCTAGCATTATTTAAACATCTAACTAGCTCGAAGAAGCTGTCCATGTATTGGTAAACTAATTTTCAAATGAAAGGCCCAAAGATTGATTCAACCTTTGGGCCTTTTTAAAGATGATTTAAGCGAGTAGGCTTACCTTTTTAGATAATCTATCAACGCTAGCGTAGAGCTGTCATGGTCGTGTTTAGGACCGCCACTAAGTTCATTATAAACAGTCTTAGCTAAAACCTTTCCTAGTTCAACTCCCCACTGGTCATACGAGAAGATATTCCAAATAAACCCTTGGATGAATATTTTATGCTCATAGGCGGCAACCAGTTGCCCTAAGTGGTATGGGTTGACCTCATCGAGTACAATACTGTTGGTAGGCCTGTTGCCTTCAAATACTCTGTAAGGCGCTATTTTTTCAACTTCGTCTTCTGAAATTCCAGCTTGTCGCATTTCGATCTCGACCTCTGTGCGTGACTTACCTTTCATCAGTGCCTCTGTTTGAGCGATGAAATTAGCCATAAGGATAGGATGGTGATCTCGGAGGCTGTGCTGACAATTTTTAGCAGTGATAAAATCGGCTGGGATAAGATCCGTTCCTTGATGAATCAACTGGTAGAATGCGTGCTGTCCATTTGTGCCAGGCTCACCCCAAATGATAGGACCCGTAGGATAGTTTACTCGATTTCCTGCACGGTCGACATTTTTCCCGTTACTTTCCATATCTCCTTGTTGGAAGTAAGCAGCGAATCTATCTAAGTATTGATCATAGGGTAAGATTGCATGACTTGGTGCGTTATGGAAGTTCCTGTACCAAATCCCTAAAACGGCCATCAGTGCAGGAATGTTCTCACTCCAATCTGCTTCAGCAACGTGATTGTCCATGGCGTGTGCTCCACTTAAGAACTCTTGGAATCCTTGAAACCCTATGGCTAATACGACGGGTAAACCGATGGAAGACCATACGCTGTATCGTCCTCCAACCCAATCCCAAAATCCAAACATGTTTTCCGTATCAATTCCGAATTTAGCAACACCTTCCGCATTCGTACTAACTGCGACAAAGTGTTTTGCTACGTCAGTATCTTGACCCCCGTTTGACAAGAACCAAGACTTTGCGCTGTTAGCGTTTGTCATTGTTTCCTGTGTAGTGAACGTTTTGGATGCAACTATAAATAGGGTGGTTTCTGGATCTATTTTTTGTAGTACCTCGTGTAAGTCAGCGCCATCTATGTTAGCGACAAAATGAAACGTAATCTCTTCTGTCTGAAAAGGCTTCAATGCATTTATAACCATGCGTGGACCTAAGTCTGACCCACCAATCCCTATGTTCACGACATGTTTAATTCTCTTACCTGTGAATCCTTTCCAGGCTCCAGAACGGACTTCATTCGAGAAAGCGGCAAGCTGTGCCCAGGATGCTTTTACTCCGGGCATGACGTCTTTGCCATCCACAAAGATGGCTTTATCACCCATATTACGTAGCGCTGTGTGCAAAACAGCACGATCTTCAGTAATATTTATTTTCTCGCCACTCTGCTGTTGCTGAATAGCTTCACGCACTCCCGCTTCTTCCAAGAGCTCCTGAAATAATGAAAAAGTTTCGCTTCCCATTTGATTTTTAGAGAAATCGAATAGAATGCCATCCCAGTTTACATGGTACTTAGCGAACCTTTCAGAATCTTCATAGAAGCGTGTCTTTAAGGTTCGTTTATCATAAATTGAATTCTTCTGAAGCTTTTGCCAGGCCTTAAGCTCTTGTGGTTTTTGATTTTTAAGCATCATCCTAAAATGTTAATTCTATGCAAATCTAAACTATGTGCCCTTAGTTGGCGTTCTGTTTACTAATTTCGTACTCTATTATTTATTAAAACTTTATGTTAAGATTTAAAAGCAGTAGTGACTTCCAAAAAGAAGTTAGGCAACGAGTAAGATCGTATTTCAAGGAAACAGGAAAGTCAGGATTGGCGGACTACAGATACGTACTGAAAGCAGTCGCAAATTTGTCGCTTTACCTGGTCCCTTTTATTTTGTTCCTGAGCGGTTTTCAGAGTATTGGATGGACGCTACTTTTGTGGGCGATCACTGGTATCGGAATGGCAGGGGTTGGAATGAATCTTATGCATGATGCGTTACACAATACTTTGACGCGGAGTGAATGGATCAATCGTAAAATTGGTGCCTCTATTTATATGCTTTGTGGAAATTCATACACATGGCGTGTACAACATAATGTTAAGCACCATACACATACTAACATAGATGGACATGATGATGACATTGAAACCGGTACTATGTTCCGTTTTCACCCATCACAACCCTTAAAGCCAAGACATAAGTATCAGCATATTTATGCTCCTTTAACATATACATTGATGACATGGAAATGGTTGTTAGAGAAGGATTTTAAGCAAGTAATTAATTACGGTTCTAGTGACTTATTTAAGGCTAAAGATCAAAGCCTTGGAATGGTTTGGACAAAGCTAATAGTTGGAAAAGCATTTCATATTGGTCTTTTCTATGTACTCCCATTTATTATGGGCATTGATTGGAAAATGATCCTTGCTGGTAATATGATTATGCATGTTATTGCCGGTTTTATCCTTTCCATAACATTTCAGATGGCTCATGTTGTTGATAAAGCTGAGTTTCTCACAGAGGATGAAGCAAAGGAAAATAGTTTATTAGAGCATCAGCTAAAAACAACGGCAAATTTTAGTACAAAGAGTGCCCTTGTAACATGGTATACCGGAGGGCTTAACTTTCAAGTGGAGCACCATTTATTCCCAACGATAAATCACATACATTATCCTAAAATTGCAGAGATCGTTCGTAAAACGGCTGAGGAATTTAACCTTCCGTATAATGAATATAAAACTCTCTTGAGTGCGGTGAAGGGACATTTCAACCATCTTAAAAATATGGGTATGTCTCCTGCCTAACAAGCGGAATATAGTAGCATAAAAAAAGGCGGCCATTGGCCGCCTTTTTTGTTTTTAAGATAATCGAGCTGCTACCCGTTTATAGCAATTACGTCGTCTACTAGTGTTGGGAGCATCTTTTGCAAAATACTTAAGATTCCGCTTTTTAAAGTCATTGTTGAGGATGGGCATCCAGAGCATGCGCCTTGAAGCTGAACCTCTACTACCTTGTCTTTATAAGCTATAAAGGCGATGTTTCCACCGTCTTGTGCTACTGCGGGTTTGATATATTCTTCTAGAATGTCTACAATGCGCTGTTCCACCTCACTTTTGTCTTCACCGCTGAGTACAGGTCCGTTGGATTCTTGAATTTCTTCCTGTTTCGGAACTAAAAGGTCTTCGTTTACAGCAACCCCGCCTTCTTGAAGAAATTCAGTAATAAATATGCGCACCTCTTGGGCAACATCGTCCCACTCGATAACATCAAATTTAGCTATGGCGATGTAATTACCTGAAATAAATACTTCTTTCACAAAAGGAAAATGGAACAACTTGGTCGCTAAAGGAGAAGGCTTAGCTTCTTCAATATTCCTGAATTCAGCAGAATCAGTTTGCAGGAGCAGTTTATTGCTCACAAACTTCATTACCTTAGGATTAGGGGTCATTTCTGCATAAATGCTGACCGGTACTCTCTTGATGTCCATAATCATGTGTATTTCAATGCAAAAGTACGCAGTAAAGCGTCAGGGTGTATCTTTGAATGACATCATTATCTAATCAATATTATGCCTGTAATCAAAACCATATTAGGTCATACTCCGAAGATCGGAAAGGACAGTTTTATCGCTGAGAACGCCACTATTGTTGGCCAACTGACCTGCGGAGAAGGCTGTAGCTTTTGGTTCGGAAGTGTAGTGCGTGCTGATGTCAATGCAATTGTCATGGGCAATAAAGTGAATGTACAAGACAACGCTACGGTACATTGCACTTATGAGAAGTATCCAACCGTTATAGGTAATAATGTTAGTATAGGTCACAACGCGATCGTACATGGCTGCCGGATTGAAGACAATGTGTTGATCGGAATGGGTGCTATTGTCATGGATAATTGTGTGGTTGAAGAGGGGTGTATAGTGGCAGCAGGCTCCGTAGTCACCCAAGGTAAACGACTGTCAAAAGGCACGCTGTGGGCGGGGGTACCTGCAAAAGAAATAGGAGCTGTTCCAGATCGGCTAAGGAGTGGCGAAATTGAGCGTATTGCAAATAATTATGTAAAGTATAGCTCCTGGTATTCTGATGATCAATAGCTATTTAATGTTTGAGTCGGATCGATTATGGATTAGGCCAACCACAGAAGATCACGCTTGAATAAAGCACTATTTCCCCAACTTCACCTTTAAGTTGCTCAACATAGACTGGGTCATTGCGTCAAGATCAAATGTCGGAGACCAATTCCAATCTTCCCGCGCTGCACTGTCATCGATGCTTTCCGGCCAAGACGCTGCTATTTCCTCTCTGAAGTCAGCTTTACAATCCATGGTAAAACCATCTACATATTTCGCGACACTCGCAGCAATAGTGACAGGATCAAAACTGATACCAGCGAGATTATAACTGCTTCTTATTTTCACCTGTTCATCAGGAGCTTCAGTCAGTTCTATGGTCGCCCGAATAGCATCGTCCATATACATCATAGGCAAGGCCCTGTGCTCAGACAAAAAACAGGTATAACGACCTTCTTCTATGGCCTTATAGTAAATATCTACAGCGTAGTCAGTTGTCCCGCCACCTGGTTGAGATTTCCATGAAATCAATCCGGGATATCTAATGGAACGAACGTCAACACCGTATTTAGAAGCATAATATTCGCACCAACGTTCTCCCGCAAGTTTTGAAATTCCATACACCGTCGAAGGCTCCATGATGGTTTGTTGTGGTGTGTTTTTATGAGGAGTTGTTGGACCAAAAACGGCGATAGAAGACGGCCAAAATATTTTACTCAGTACGCCTTCTCTGGCCAGCTCTAAGGCATGCAGCAGACTTTGCATATTCAAATCCCAGGCTTTCATAGGGAACTTCTCACCTGTCGCACTCAACATGGCTACAAGATGGTACATGGTGTGAACGCTGTATTTTTCACAAATGGAGCGCATTGCAACCCCATCGCTAGCGTCAAGTAATTCAAAAGGACCGTTTTTAAGTTCTTTCATTTCGGGTTCACGAATATCAGTTGCGATAACTGCGTCGTTGCCGTATTTTGCTCTTAGTGTCAAGGTAAGCTCTGTGCCAATTTGGCCACAGGCTCCTAATATAAGTATGGTTGAGTTCATGCTCCGAGTGTGATAAAGATCAGAATTGAGTGGTTTAAAGATAACCTATCTTTGCAGTAATAAATTGCCATCATATGGATCCTAACGCGGGGAAACGAAATTTAGTCAATAAACTCAGTAGGGAGGAGCTTCAGGCTAAACTTGAAGGAGAGAATTTTGATAGAATTACGCTGTCGTTTTATAAGTATGTGATCATAGACAACCCACAAGAATTGCGTGATGAATTATTTCAGCAATGGTTTTCTTGGGATTGCCTGGGACGTATTTATGTTTCTCATGAAGGGATCAATGCACAAATGAATATTCCTCAGGAACACTGGACGGATTTTGAAAAATCGATTCGTTCAAATCAGTTCTTCCATGATGTACCCTTTAAGATCGCAGTAACAGATAAAACGGAGGGTAAATCTTTTCTAAAGCTCAAAGTAAAGGTGCGTGAGCAAATTGTAGCAGATGGACTTCAGCTCGGTGACTATGATGTAACAGATGTGGGCAAGCACCTTGACGCCAAGTCATGGAATGAAGCGATTGAGAATGATGACCCTCTTGTTGTGGATATGCGCAACCATTATGAAAGTGAGATTGGTCATTTTGAGGGAGCTGTTTTACCAGAGGCTGAAACATTTCGTGATGAATTGCCCATGGTATTAGAGAAACTTAAAGGTCAAGAAAACAGAAAAGTATTGCTGTATTGTACTGGTGGTATTCGTTGCGAAAAAACTTCAGCGTATCTGAAGCATCATGGATTTGCTGATGTGAACCAGCTTCATGGTGGTATTATAGATTACGCTCGACAAATAGATCAGGAGAATCTCCCCAATAAATTTCACGGAGTGAATTTCGTGTTCGATGAACGATTAGGTGAAGAAATTTCGCAAGAAGTGATCTCAGAATGTCACCAGTGTGGCCAGCCCTCTGCGCGTCACGCAAACTGCATCAATAAAGCTTGTAACCTCTTGTTTATTCAATGCGAAGATTGCGAACTAAAACATGAAGGGTGCTGTACGCCACAATGTATAGATGTAATCCACGCTTCGGAAGAAGAACAAATCGAAATCCGAAGAAAAGCGAAGGAAACCAAAAGATATCACAGGCATAGTAAAGTAAATTTGCGCGATGCCTTTTCCAAAGATGTAAATTGAAGCCAGAACTTAAGCATTAGAACCACCATGCAGGATAAACGTCAAGAACTACTAGATTTAAGAGCTAAAAGCAAAGAGGGCGGCGGCATTAAACGTATTGAAGCTCAGCACGCAAAGGGAAAACTCACTGCGCGCGAGCGAATATTCTTTCTCCTAGATGAAGGGTCATTTCAGGAGATGGGCGCTCTAGTACAGCACCGGAGTAACCTCTTTGGATTAGACCAGCAGAAAATCTTGGGTGATGGAGTCATCACCGGATATGGAACCGTCAATGGAAGATTAATCTATGTCTTTGCTCAGGACTTCACTGTTCTTGGAGGTTCACTGGCTGAGGCACATGCAGAGAAAATCGTGAAATTGATGGATTTGGCCATGAAAAACGGCGCTCCGTTGATCGGTCTTAATGATAGCGGTGGTGCCCGTATTCAGGAGGGCGTTGTCTCTTTAGGAGGGTACAGCGATATTTTTTACCGCAATGTACAGGCCTCAGGTGTCATACCTCAATTATCGGCAATGATGGGCCCTTGTGCGGGCGGTGCGGTATATTCTCCCGCATTGACAGACTTCATCATGATGGTGGAGGACACCTCCTATATGTTTGTCACAGGACCTAATGTGGTCAAAACGGTAACCCATGAAGAAGTTACTGCGGAAGAACTGGGCGGGGCCAGTGCGCATGCAACGAAGAGCGGCGTAACCCACCTCACCTATCCGAACGAAATAGACTTGATAGAGGGATTGAAAAAGTTGTTGAGTTATGTTCCTCAAAACTGTGATGAAGAAGCACCTTCATTGCCTTATTCAGGCGGTGATGAAACGCGTATGGTTTTACAGGACATTGTTCCAGACAATGCCAACCAGCCTTATGATATGAAGGAAGTCATCTCAGGAACTATAGATGAGGGTTCTTTCTTTGAAGTCCACAAAGATTTCGCTGAAAACATGATAGTAGGCTTTGCCCGACTCGCTGGAAAGTCAATCGGGATTGTGGCCAATCAGCCCGCTTATTTGGCTGGAGTGTTAGATATCCAAGCGTCTCAAAAGGGCGCTAGATTCGTGAGATTTTGTGATGCTTTTAATATCCCATTGCTGGTCTTTGAAGATGTTCCTGGTTTCCTTCCAGGAACGGATCAAGAGTGGAATGGAATTATCACAAATGGCGCGAAACTGCTCTATGCCTTTAGTGAAGCCACCGTCCCAAGAATTACGGTGATCACTCGCAAGGCATATGGCGGCGCTTACTGCGTGATGAATTCTAAACAAATCGGTGCAGATATGAATTTCGCATGGCCCTCTGCAGAGATCGCGGTGATGGGTGCGAAAGGTGCTGCCGAAATTATTTTTAAAAGAGACATACAAGGCGCTGAAGATCCTGCCGTTGAATTGGCAGAGAAAGAAGCTGAATATGCTCAAGAATTTGCGAACCCCTATAAGGCCGCGTCACGTGGTTATATAGACGAAGTTATACTTCCGGAAGAGACGAGATCTCTTTTAATAAGAGCCTTTAAGATGCTTGAAAATAAAGCACAACAACTCCCGAAAAAGAAACACGGCAATATGCCTCTTTAATGTTTACAGATACCCATTGTCACCTATATGATCAAGCTTTTAGTGATCGTAAATCAGAAGTGCAACTCGCTGCAATTGCTGCAGGAGTTACAACGATTCTATTACCAAATATTTCTGCCGCGAGTCTGCCATTGTTAGATGGAGTTGACGCGAGTTTTCCTGAGCTAAAGACTTATGGGATGGTAGGACTTCACCCTTGTTATGTAAAGGAAGATTGGGAGTCAGAATTAGACATGATAAGATCTCATTACCTCAAAAATCCTGAAAAGTATTGTGCAGTGGGAGAGATAGGAATGGATTTATATTGGGATACCACTACGCAGGATATTCAAATTCAAGCGTTAGAGACTCAGTTGGATTGGGCAGTGGAATGGGATTTACCTATTGTTTTGCACGTGAGGAGTAGTTTTAAGCAACTTTTACCAGTCCTAGAGGCTGCGCAATTAAAACATGAAGGCAGGATCCGTGGAGTATTTCATTGCTTTAGTGGAGGAAAGAAGCAGGTTAAACGCATCTTGAAACTGGGTGAGTTTTACTTTGGCCTAGGTGGGTCTTATACCTTTAACAGATCTGCCACGGACATCGTGATTGAAGGCATTCCAAGAGATAGAATTCTTTTAGAAACGGATGCGCCTTATCTTACTCCAAGTGCTTTTAAAGGGTCTAAAAACGAACCAGCATTCATGGCTGAGGTCGCTCAAGTAGTCGCTGAAGTTCTTACAACCAGCTTAGAAGAAGTAGCTCTCCTGACCAGTACTAATGCAAAAAGACTATTTTCACTAGATGCGTAAAATTGCTTTAATATATACGGGAGGAACCATTGGAATGCGCCGCAATGATGTTGGAAAACTCACTCCAATGGAGTTTGAAGCGGTCAGCGATAAAGTACCGTCTTTGAAGCTACTGCCAATTGATATTATTCCTGTAGCCCTAGCACATCCAATTGACAGTTCAGAAATGACTCCTGCGATTTGGATTGAGCTCACCCAGACCATTGAATCACTTATGGATCAGGTGGATGGTTTTGTGATTTTACACGGTACAGATACGATGGCGTATACGGCTTGTGCTTTGAGTTTTATGATTCAGGGTTTGCGAAAGCCAGTTATTATTACAGGTTCTCAGTTGCCGGTAGGTGTTCTCCGAACTGATGCAGTGGAAAACTTGGTGAGCGCCTTTGAATTCGCGGCCATGGTTGATGAAAATGACAATGGCTTGATTAAGGAAGTATGTATTTACTTCGAATACCAACTCTTGAGGGGTAATCGTGCTTATAAACGATCTTCAAATGAGTTTGATGCATTTAGTTCGCCAAACTTTCCTGCCTTAGCGGAAAGCGGAGTTAAAGTAACCGTTGCAAACGAGCTTCTTTGGAAGTCAAAAGGTCCGTTGCTATTCCAGAAAAAATTGGCCCAGGAAGTAGGAGTAGTCACTTTATACCCCGGACTGATATATGATCAATTGCCTGTTTTAAAGCATTGGAAAGTTCTTTTATTGAGAACATTTGGAGCTGGAAACGCTCCTAGATCGAATCAATTCTTGAAATTTTTACAAGAAGTAGAAAAAAACGGAACCATAATTGTCAATACTTCACAGTGTGTCAGTGGATCTGTAGTTCCGGGACTTTACGATAGCTCAAGTACCTTAGAGCAGGTTAAAATGCTAAGCGCCAATGACATGACGTTTGAAAGTGCTTTAGTGAAAGCTATGGTATTGCTTGGTCAGGAGCTTTCAGAAGAGGAATTTCGAAGTAAGTTTACCACAAGTCTTTCAGGAGAGCTTACAGATTAGGAAATCGACACCAATTTTTTGTATTTTCGGCCTTCATTGTGCTGTCACTGTTTAGTGATATGAACATGTCCTAACACTGTTAAATAGAAATAAACACAAGTTAAAATGAAAAAAGCACTCTCTTTGTTTGCTATCGTTGTCCTGTCAATGGGTACCGTTAACGCTTATGCCCAAGAAGATATGGCGGCTACTGAAGAAGTAGTAGCTGATTCGGCTGTTATTGAAACAATGGATTCTGCAGATGCAGCCGTTGATTCTGCAGCTGCAACAACTGATTCTGCTGTTACTGAAGAAGTAGCTGAAGAAGCTGTAGTTGAAGAATCTGCTCCTGCAGAAAAAGCATTCACTCAAATTTTGAAAGAAAAATTTATTGAAGGTGGTGCATTCTTTATGTCTTTTGTATTGCTTGCCTTGGTTTTAGGTTTAGCTCTAGTTATCGAGCGTATCATTTATCTGACTTTTGCCCAGACCAACACTGAAAAGTTGTTGAACGAAGTAGAAGGCGCACTTAATAACGGTGGAATTGAAGCTGCTAAAGAGGTTTGTCGCAATACTCGCGGACCAGTAGCAACGATCTTCTTTGAAGGTTTAGACCATTACTCGGAGGGCCTAGACATGGTAGACAAGTCTATTATGAGCGTAGGTTCAGTAGAGAACGGTAAGCTTGAAAAAGGAGTTTCTTGGATCTCATTATTTATTGCCTTGGCTCCAATGCTTGGTTTCATGGGAACGGTAATCGGTATGATCGGTGCATTTGATGCAATTGAAGCAGCGGGAGATATCAACCCTTCTCTTGTAGCGGGTGGTATTAAAATAGCCCTTTTGACAACTGTATTTGGTTTGATCGTTGCGATTATCCTACAAGTCTTTTACAACTTAATCGTTGCAATGATTGACAGTATTGTAATAAACATGGAAGATGCTTCTATCTCTTTCCTTGATTTATTGGTAGCGTTCAATAAGAAAAACTCATAATTAGTATGGCTAGTAAACTTCCATTTTTTGGACGTATTCTAGGGATCTTACTAGGTGTGATTGGTGTAATCATGTTTATCATGGTTGCCTCAAATGACAGCAGTGCTCCTGGATTTGTGTCCTACGGAATTATCATTACCATTATTGGTGTGATCGTTGCCGTGTTGAGCTTTTTACTTTCACTTGTGGTCAACCCAAAGGGGATCAAAGGTGTAGGTATTGGACTGGCCGCAGTTGTGGTTTTAGGGATATTGAGTTATGCCTTTGCAGACGGGTCAGATTATCAGAATTATAAAGATGTGACTTTAGAGACATCACTTGCGGTTAGCGCAATGTTGAATGCGTTCTACATTTTAGCGGCAGGTGCTGTTTTAGCTGTAGTATATTCAATCGTTTCTAGAGCAATTAAATAAGGTCTAAATGGCAAGAAATAAAAGAGCCATACCAGAAATCAATGCAGGTTCAATGGCTGACATTGCTTTCCTATTGCTGATCTTTTACCTTGTAACCACTACCATGGATACGGATAAAGGGATCAATAGAAAGCTTCCGCCGTTTGATGAAGAGCTGATTCAAGACCCTCCACCTATTAAGGAGCGTAACATCTTTACCGTTCTAGTCAATTCTAATGACCAGTTGTTAGTTGAGGATGAATACCTTGAAATCGGGCAATTGCGCGAGAAAGCCATGGAATTCATTGACAACAATGGTGACAGATCATGTGACTATTGTAAAGGCTACGGAATGTCGATCAGTTCAGATAACCCTGACAAAGCGGTTATTTCTTTGCAAAATGATCGTGGTACTTCTTATGGAATGTATGTGAAAGTTCAGAACGAACTTATCGCTGCCTACGAAGATTTACGCGACGAGTATGCAGAGAGTGAATATGGTCGCAGTTACCGTGAAATGGATTCTGAAGAGGACCGTGAGATCATTAAAGAAATCAAGACTTCTTACCCTCAGAAAATATCTGAGGCAGAACCGTTAAATATTGGTGGATAATGGCAGTACTTAAGAAAAAGAAGGATAAAGCTTTGCCCGCGATGAATACGTCGGCGCTTCCTGATATTGTTTTTATGTTGTTGTTCTTCTTTATGGTTGCTACGGTAATGCGTGAAGTTGATCTGAAGGTGGCAGTAAACAAACCTCAGGCTACGGAAATCCAAAAGCTGGAGCGTAAGTCATTAGTGACCTACATCTATGCTGGTGCGCCTAGTAAGAAATACCAAGATAAGTTTGGGAAATCACCACGTATTCAATTGAATGATTCTTTTGCTACATTGGATGATGTTCAAGCCTTTGTTATTTCGGAACGCGAGACCAAGTCTGAAGAAGAGCGTCCATTAATGACGATGAGTATCAAAGCTGATAGATCTGTGAAAATGGGTCTCATATCAGATATTAAATTGCAATTGCGCAAGGCGCAAGCGTTGAAAATTAATTACAGTTCACTGCAGCCTAAAAACGTTGATGCGCTTTACAGCTCTGAGAACTAGCAAAACATTATTGTAAATTAAAAAAGCCGATCCCACTGGGATCGGCTTTTTTGTTGCTCCATTTTTTATTGGACTTGTTGTTACTTGAAATCACGTTACATCCTTAACGCAGCCAAGCGGTGTGTGACTGGTAGATGTTTCTGAGCCATAGAAGCCCCAATATGCAAGGAATTATGCCAAGAGCGGATATCCATGATCCAGCAACTACGGAGGTATCTGGGAGCACGCCATTGTTTATATAAGCACTTCCTAAAGCAAACGAATTATTTATAGCATGCAGCAATATAGGTGCCCATAGTGATCCTGTCCAGATTCTTACGAAGCCAAAAGTGAGGCCCATAAAAAAAATGGGCAGCATGCTTAATGGTTGTTGGTGGGCAAAAGCAAAGCAAAGAGCGCTTAGGATTACTGCTGTCGGTGCGCCGAAGTTGCTGTGTAAAATCTTTTGTAAAACACCACGGAAGAAAAGCTCTTCACCAAAGGCGGGGATAACAACCATGACCATAACATTTGCCGCTAAAACCGATAGTGTCATCTCCGAGAGGAGTGTAGTGAGTGTGCTTGTCATCTGGTTTTCTTGTGCGATTAACGTATCCGCCCAAGGGTAGTCTGGAAGCATATGGTTAACATGTGATAGAAGGTCTATCGCAAAGAAGGAACCTACGGCAACCAGTATGAGTGCTAAAAAAGTAAAGTATGTAGGAGGAAGGTTCTTTGCATTCTTTCGAGCATGTGGAGCAGACGAATAAGTGGGGAGTGTATTTAAGCCTAAAAAAGCTGCGGGTGTACTGGATGCGTGCTGTGCTAAAAAGAGTGGCGGCATCAGAAAAAGTCCAATAGATATAGAGAGTTGTAGCCAGCGCATCCCAGTAGCACTCGCTAATCCAAAGGTACTTTTAACAAAAGTCATTCCTATTCCGCCAAAGAAAAACAAGGAGACCATGGTGATTAATATAAAAACCATCATAGTTCTTGCAGTTCCCCACTCAAGTGTCTTGTCAGTGTCGCCCATCTGGTTGTATTTTTGCACTATGGTAAAGATAGGCGATATTGAATTAGGTGAGTTTCCATTACTCCTTGCTCCTATGGAGGATGTGAGTGATCCACCCTTTCGTAAGTTGTGCAAGGATCACGGCGCAGATGTTATGTACACTGAATTCATCTCTTCTGAAGGACTTATTCGTGACGCTGCGAAGAGTGTGAAGAAGCTGGATTTTTATGAGTATGAGCGTCCCCTGGGGATTCAAATATTCGGGAATGAGATTGACAGTATGCGTCAGGCTGCTGCCATATGTGAGGAATCTAATCCGGATATTATTGACATAAATTATGGTTGTCCCGTTAAGAATGTTGCTTGTAAAGGTGCTGGGGCCGGAATTCTGCAAGACATTCCTAAAATGGTTAAAATGACTGCGGAGATCGTCAAGGCAGTGAATAAGCCAGTCACTGTTAAGACTAGATTGGGTTGGGATGAGAACTCTAAGTACATCGTTGAAGTTGCAGAGCGTTTGCAAGATGTGGGAATTCAGGCCATTTCTATTCACGGTCGTACCAGAAAGCAGATGTATAAAGGGGAAGCCGATTGGAGCTTGATCGCAGAGACCAAGAATAATCCTCGACTTCACATTCCTGTTTTTGGGAATGGAGATGTAGACAGTGGTCCAAAAGCTTTAGAGTATAGAAATAAGTATGGTGTGGATGGTATCATGATTGGCCGAGCGAGTATCGGGTATCCATGGATATTTGACGATATAAAGCATTACTTCGCTCACGGCACGGAACGTGCTAAGCCCACTGTTCAAGAGCGAGTTGCTGCTGCACGGGAACATTTTGAGCTCAGTCTTATGTGGAAAGAAGAGCGCTACGCGATCATGGAAACGAGAAAGCACTATACAAACTACTTCCGAGGACTGACCCACTTTAAACCTTATAGATCGAGGTTAGTGACCATTGAGAATCCTGCAGAGGTATTATCAACTTTAAACGAAATTGAGCAAGAATATATTTCCAAATACGGAAATGTACAGGAATTGGGTGATCTCAATAACCTTCAGTATGGCAAAACCGAGGAGAAGCAGATCATTGTTTAATTACAGCAACGTTTCTTGTCGCCCATGCGCTGAGTACTGTTCCAATGCTAAGCACAATAGCGGAGGTTAAGGCCAGATGTTCTATAGTTAGCTGAACAGGATAATACTCTCGAATGTAACCCGATCCTAGAGGTACAATGCCTACATATTTCTGTAACAATATAACAAGGGTTCCAAGCGTTAATCCAGCCAACCAGCCAGAGGCTACAATGAGCATTCCGTTTTTAAAGAAGACACCTCGAAGCTGTTTTTCTGATGTCCCCATAGACCATAGAGTTCTGATGTCCGATTTCTTTTCTAATGCGATGATGGTCAAAGCAGATACAACACCAAAACTAGCCAACACCACTACGAAAGATAAAATGGCTAAAACAACAAGCCGTTCCGAGCGCATCACCTTGAAGAGCGTGGCTTCTTGTTCGAGCGTATTGGCTATAACGACACGATCGCCGAAGTAGTTTTCTAACGTTTTTCGCAGCTTCTTTTCTTCGCTAGAGTGAAACTCGAAATAAGAGGGCACTGTAGCGCCCGTAAATTCCCTTACCCATTTTTCAGGCGCAATTACATATTGTTGATCGTAGTCAGGTTGTATGGAGTGCACACCATTTGCAAATACAGTAACAGCATCAATAGCGTTGGAAAGATTCAGTGCCGTTGTTTTCGTAGTGACTTTGGGTAAATATACCGAGATGATGGGAGGTGGATTTGTGCTTGAGATGCCAAGATGGTAGGCAACTCCTGAACCTAGACTAAGAGTATGGCTACCAAGGTCGAGACCAGGATCTGCTTGAGTGATTAGATGATCTTGTATTTTATGAGCGTCATTATAAGCTTCAGGGACACCAAGTAGATAGGCGATGTGCTGATTGTCCCCATAGGTTAAGAGTACTCTTTTTTTGTAAACAGGAATGACCTTTGTCTCGGGAAAATCGGACTTTAAACGAGCTAAAAATAAGGAGTCAGTAGCATTAAGCTTGAGATGAGGACCATGTACAGGGCTTAGTTTTAAATCCGCGTTGGCATCTTCAAACTGTTCCGATATGAGTTCTTCTAAACCTGCAAAAGCACTTAGAACTATCGTCATTGCGGCGGTTCCTAATGCCAAGCCAAATAACGCGGTTAGTGACATTAACCTTATGGCTCCGAGCTTACCTAGGGAGAAAAAATATTTTCTAGCGAGAAATGTAGAAAAGGAGCCCAATTGTGAAATTATAGTATTGGGCTCTCGCCTTCACCGCGCAATAGACGGTCAATATTCTCTTCATACTCTAAGCTATCGTCCACAAAGACGACAAGGTTAGGCACCACTCTCAACTGGCGACCTACGCTGTGTCCTAATGCACCCCGGAGTTTTGCATTGTTTACGTTGAGGAATTTCTCTACTTCTTGGGTCATTGAAATTGGAAAAATACTGACATAGATTTTTGCCACACCCAGATCAGGACTTACACGTACTTTAGAGACGCTCAGTAAGGTTCCTGCAAAATGCTCACGGGCCAAATCTTGCAAAATAGTCGCCATTTCCTTTTGAAGAAGTTTGGCAATTTTAAGTTGTCTTGTGCTTTCCATAGGTGCAAATTTACGCATTGACATCTAAGCACTACCTTCGTTATGAATCAATTCCACAGATGAAGTCATTTTTACGCATTCTCCAGTCCGTAAAGCCCTACATGGGCCTTGTGATTTTAGCAGCCTTTTTTAATCTTCTGACGGTTGTTTTTAGCATTGGCTCTGTGGGTTCGCTGATTCCAATACTGAATTTAATATTTGAAACCCCCGGAACCGAGTTAGGTGAAGCCGCTGTATGGAAAGCAAAGCTTGCCGCTATGGTGCAATCACACAAGCTGGAGAATGGATCGTTAGAGACCTTAAAGCTGGTCATTTTTGGTACGACCATATTATTTATTCTAAAAAATCTTTCTCGCTATGCAGCACTATGGCTGATGGCACCTGTTCGAAACGGAGTGGTCGCTCATTACAAGGAAGCGCTACATAGAAAATGGTTGGTCATATCCTTAAGAGCGCATGGCAAGGAGCAAAAAGGTGATCTATTGACAAGAGCTACCGCGGATTTAAATGAGATTGAATGGTCCATGCTCAAGGGAATGGAAGGTTTTGTTCGTGATCCTTTGATGATTATTGGAACCTTGATCGTCCTATTTACGATGAGTCCGGTACTGACGGGTTTAGCCATTGCCATAATACCTATTTCTGGTGGTCTCATTGCCACGGTAGGTAGAAGTTTGAAGCGTAGTGCTAAGAAGGCACAAGAAGAATTGGGCCAAAACACTTCTTTATTGGAAGAAGCATTAAGTAATGTTGCTATTGTACAGGGGTTCGTGGCTAACGAGGCCTTTAGAAGACGTTACGAGCTGAGCCTAGAGAATTGGCGCAAACATATGATTAGCGTCTTTAGAAAGCGCGATTTAAGCTCTCCCATAGCGGAGATTTTAGGCGTGGGTGTGTTGTTGGTGGTCTTGTACTTGGGAGGAAAAGAAGTTCTTGAAGGAAATAAATTAACCGGTGGAGAATTGGTTGCTTTTATTGTTCTTTTTTACCAATTAATACCCGCATTTAAAAACCTCACGAATGCACTTTACGACATTCAAAAAGGAAACGCTAGCGCGAACAGAATATTAGAGGTCATAGACATGCCAGAACCTAAGCAGGGATCTGTTCAGCCTTCTGAAGATATGTGGAGTAAGGGGCTATGGTTTGATGAAGTATATTTCAGTTACGACGGAGAAGTACAAGCGCTCAATGGAATAAATATTAAAATCGACCCAGGAAAAACTACGGCATTGGTAGGCCCTTCCGGTGGAGGTAAAACTACTTTATTACACCTGATGGCAGGGTTTGATCAACCTTCGAAAGGCTTCATTAAATTAGGAGATACGGTCTTGGAAAACTTGTTATTAGATAGCTATCGTAAGGAATTAGGTTGGGTTCCTCAGCACGCTATGTTATTTAACGATACAGTCGCCTTTAACGTGAGTATGTCTCTGACTCCTGATATGGAAGGAGTTGATAAAGCACTAGAAGCTGCCCAATGCATGGATTTTGTATCTAACCTGAAGCCGGGTGCGTTTATAGGGGAAGGTGGTAAGAACTTAAGTGGTGGCCAGCGCCAGCGCCTTTGTATTGCACGTGCTTTTTATGTCAATCCCACTTTGCTGCTATTGGATGAAGCTACCGCTGCATTGGATAATGAAAGTGAAGCTCGAGTTCAAAATGCGCTTGAATCCTTAATGAAGGAGAGAACAACGGTAGTAGTAGCTCACAGACTGAGCACGGTACAGCGAGCAGATACCATTGTTTACATTGATCAGGGACGTGTGGTAGAGCAGGGTTCACACCTGGAGCTGATGGCCAAAGAAGGCAAGTACGCGTCGCTTGTGGCGCTTGGAATACTTTCAACGGAAGAATAAATGGAGCACTTAACTAATATTGAACACTTAGGAATCGCAGTGAAGTCTTTAGAGGAAGGCAATGCTTTATACACGAAAATTCTAGGTACACCGCCCTACAAACAAGAAGACGTAGTGGCTGAAGGTGTGCGTACAAGTTTTTTTAAAGTAGGTTCTACTAAAATCGAATTACTTGAAGCTGCGCATGCAGAAAGTCCTATCGCAAAGTTTATTGAGAAGCGAGGAGAGGGCTTACATCATGTGGCTTATGCAGTAGATAATATCAAAGCTGAGATGGCTCGTTTATCTCAAGAAGGCTTTAGGTTACTAAACGAAGAGCCTAAGGAAGGTGCAGACAATAAATGGGTATGTTTCTTACACCCCAAGGATACTGGGGGCACTCTTATTGAGCTTTGCCAAGACCGCACGTAGTTCACGTTCTAAATCTCCTTCATGTATGTTAAACTGCCAGGTATGAATACCCAGCGCTTCCGCGGCAACTAGGTTAGCAGGGGTGTCATCAATAAAGAGTACTTCTTCTGGCACGGCTTCCATCTTTTCAAGAACATGCTCAAAGTAATTGGCATTGGGTTTTCTCATGCCCATTTGGTAGGAAAGGAAAAGTCTATCGAATTGATGAGTGAATGCATGCCAAAGAAATGATCCTGCTGTTTTTTGTATTGCCTTGATATGTGCCTCATTAGTGTTGCTCACTAAACACGTAGCATAATTTCCGGAAAGGTTTCGAAGGAATAATGTATCATCGTTCAATTCTCCTAATAACGCATCCCAACCAATCTCAACTGCACGAGAACTTTGTAGGTATTTACAACTTACCGCGATATTTTGAAAAAATTGTTGGGTCGTTAACGCACCTATTTCATAATCCTCATTCAAGATTTGAAAATCAGATTTAGATAATTGTACTCCTCGTTTCTCAAAGCTCTCCTGTGTCCTCTCAGGAAATATAGGAATGAAGATATTACCGAAATCGAACCAAATTTGCTTAATCATTAACCTTGGTTATGAGTTGTGTATGCTTTGAACAAACAGATGCGAAATTGCTAATCGATGAGATGAATCACACCTCTAAGCTCAACGGTATTACCTATAGCTATTGATCCACATCGAGCCAGGATAAAGTAAACTCCTGGTGCAGCATCAGACCCTTCTACCATTCCGTTCCATGTTGCGCTCAAGTCGCTTGTGACGAAGACTTCTTGTCCCCACCTGTTAAAAACCGACCATTCCGCCCAGTCTGCGTTTTGGATGCTTGGCTTATAACGGTCATTTATTCCATCAGCGTTTGGAGTGAAAAAATTGGGCAAACTCATTGTTGCACTATCAATAGGTGGTGGCGGCGGCGGTGGTGCAACATATTCGGTTCCATAGATATTGTCGAAATAAATGACCCTATCCTCCGGACGTCCAGTGAAATCGGGGAAAATCACCATCTGGTCATAAGTATTTCCTATGTGCGCACTGAAGTCAAATTCAATCTGCTCCCATTGATTGACGAGCGTATTGGCAATCTTTATTTCTCCTAAGGACCAATTATCATAGCGAACCAACTTAATTCCCACGTCGCTAATTGTAGTTTTATAAACCATAATTCGAATAATTTTATTCGAATTATTTATAGTCCAACTTCCGATATCTGACCCATGCTGGGTTTCACATCCTGCAAAGGCTTGACCGTACTGCATAGCTTCAAAACGAGCAACGTTTGGACTCGTATTGATTCCTGTTGTATCGGGATTGGGTACTACTTGTAAAGGCGGATTGAAATCATTTTCAAAGACCTTCCAGTTCCATGTTGATCCGAAACCATTTGGCTCAAAGTCAACTGGAGCATTTTGAGCACTGAGAATACCTGAAAAAAATAATACCGTAGCTGTACAGACTTGCCTCAAGGCCATCATTCTTGAATTTCAGGTAAAAATACGAAAGTAAAATTCCGTGATGCCCATTGTTATGGGATAATCACAGGACATTTATTAAACGCTTCATACGCTGAGTAAAGGAGT